>JAKDMR010000238.1 GCA_030452275.1 Candidatus Nitrosocosmicus sp.
TCCAGGAAATTCTTTGTTGTCATAGTAGCTGAAACATTCAGAAATAAGAGCGAATTGAATTAACCATCAATTAGGAAAATGAATCCTTAATACCTTCCGACAGAACTAGCGTAATAACAGGACAGGCAAATCAACCTTACTAATAATCTTCCTTGTTTCACTAAATAGAGAGTTTATCCAAGAGTCCATATGTGAAGAAGATATAATGAGTAAATCATATTTTGATTCCTTTATTTCCTTCACAATTTCATCAGGTACAAATCCGGGTCTTATTTTATACGATAGTTTATTCTTAAAACCAGAGTTTTCAATTTCGTTAATCTTGTCTTCCATAGACTTTATAATGTTACCTTCTATATTTACTGCATAATTTGAATTATCTATGCTGGAATCATTAGTCATATTAGAAGAGGTTGATGTTTCGGACTTGGTGTTCTTCTCCTTCTTATTTGAAACATCTATGGAGGAATTTCCTAATTTATCTATATTTCCAATTACTTGTAGAATGACAATTTCAGCTTTTGAAATATTGGACAAATAGAGAGAATAATTGATTGCCTTGTCTGATTTATCAGTGCCATCGCAAGTTACAAGTATCTTGTTAAATGGAGGAATACCTGTTTCAAATCCTAAGTCAATATTCCTGCTGACTGGCATGATTTCTCTTTGTAGTTCTTTATCAATCTCTTTGGAATTTATTATATCTGATTTATTTGTAGTAATTTCATTATTTGTAACCATAATCTCGTCTGACTAACATGCTATTTATACAACAGTAGTCATTAGAAACACAGATTTGTCTTCGAGTGTATACCAATTAACAGAAGTAAAGGAACAAGGTTTATAGCTAGGATGATTACAATATTACTCTATAATCTTTGACACTTGTCAACAACAGAACATCATTTGAAAGATCATATAGAATAGAAAAGGATGCAAAGGTAAAGGAAAGAATGCTACTTGTTCTCAACGTCGTATATCACGGTAAGATAGCAGCACAGGTAGCCGAAAAAGAGATTCATAGAAGTAGAAGTTGGGCCTGTCGATGGCTAAAAAGATATGATGAAGAAGGTATTGATGGATTAAAAGATATACCAAAAAGTGGTAGGCCAACTGAGTTATCTGTAGATGATATGGAGTACAGGATAAAGACCATACTAAGGGAAAGCAACCAAGGTTGGACCACAAAGCAAATTGAAGAGTTGATAATAAAGGAAAGTGGGACAAGGTATCACCATAATCACATTTACCGCATTGTTAGAAAATGGGGTTTTAAACAGAAAGTACCAGGGAAGGTTCATGTAAACACTGCTTCAAAAGAGGAAAAGGATGAATTTAAAAAAAGGCCAGCCAGATTCTTGTGGGTACCCAATATCAAAAAGAAAACTTTGACATAGTGTCACTGGATGAATCTTTCTTCTTCTACGATTCTCTTGCTAGAAGGGTCTGGATTGACAAAGAGAAAAGACATGTAGTAAGGATAACAAGTTCGCACGAGTACTCCTGTTTGTTTGGAGCAGTAAGTATGAATCAAAAACAGCTATTCAGACACTACTATAAATTCAACACCGAAACCTTCCTCGATTTCCTAAAGACGATCCATTCAAAGTTTCCAAAGTGATATCTGTTTATGGACAAGGCTTTACCACACTATAAATCTAGGCGAGTGAAAGATTATCTTGAAGAGAACAAAGATACTCTTATTCCTGTCTACGTTCCTACAGCTTCCCCCGAGTTTATGATGATAGAGGAGATTTGGAACATTGCAAAAAGAGATTTGCTTGTATTGAAACACTACTCATCATTTGAGGATTTTAAGGAAAAGATATCTAGATATTTCAGGACAAAAAGATTCGGTCTTAACATGAGAAACTATTTGCTAAGGGTTGTTTAAGAACATATGTTAAATGGTACATATCGCTCATTTGCTCTTGCTTTTTTTAAACATTCTTTGACATTGTTAAGATCTCTTGTAATAACGAATTCATATTTCCCCTTCAACTCGAAATATAAGGTGAAAGCTTCGTCTGTTTTACTATCTAAAAGAACATAACATATCGCAAGCTATATCACAAGCTATATCACAAGCTATATCACAAGCTATATCACAAGCTATACAGTAAAAATCTACCAAGACGATAGGTTACCAATAGAGTGTCATTTAAATGAAGAAGCGTTAAAAATCTTAAAATAATAACGAATCCTTTTTTGATTATCTATCAAATTCCTATGTTAATGGTTTCCTGAAGTCAATATCTAAAATATTAACATTGCATTGACTATTTACGTAAAGGAAGAGAAAATGCAAAGCGATAACCAATTACAACAATTTTAAGAAAGATCATTGTAGGATGTGTATTCTATACTAATTTGATCTCTGAAAAATAAATATTATAATGATTAAGATTTAGAGCTGTTACTTGGCATTCAGATATGGAGAAGGTAAATTCACCTCTTCAAAATTATAATAATATATGTGTCCCTGAATGGGTTCATTATTTTGAACTCGCCTTCCATTATCATCTGCCATTGTAATCCAGTAATTGAAGCCTTCTTCAAAGTTATGCAAGTCAGTTTTAGAGTGCGAATTTTGACTATTTTGATTTAGGTGCTCTTTCCACAGCCTTATCCTGATTTCCTGCGCAAGTTTTGGAGAGGTAATACCTAGATCAAATTCTACTGAATCGCGAAATCCCTTTTTATCCATATTTGCAGAACCAATTTTTATCCAATTGTCATCAGATATTAACAATTTAGAATGAACATAGATTTGTCTCCGACGTTGAGGAATTGAAGGATCCTGTGATACTAAAGAATATGTTTTTACTCTTTCTCCCCCTATCTTTCGCAAATAAGATAAATTGTTATCTATATCCTTAATGCTCTCCTTTGAAATAATGGATAGAAGAGATTGTGGCAGGTTAGGTTTCATTGGACCCACGATTATAACTTTAAGATTTTGTTCTTGCTTAAGTTGTTCTCCTAATACATGTGTGATCGAATTATTTTGAAATGGAAACTGATCTTCGATGTAGATACTGTTCTTTGCACGTTGAAAAATTAGAGCATACCAAGAATAGATAGCAGAAATATAATCTCGGTCTTTATTGTTTTCCAAGTCTTTCCAAGTTCGAAATGCCTGAATCTCCACATCGTTTCCTTCATTATTTTCATCAAAGGGGAAATATTGTTTCTTAGCAAGGTTTATAGTCATTTTAGAATCTCTTGCACTATTGATATTTTTTGTCAAAGAATATGTCCATCTTTGATTAAAATGAACTATTAAATCTCGTACTATTTGTCCTGTTACCATGGCATGGATGTCGTGCCATGGTGAGTAATTATCATCTCTTAACGGGTTATCACAGTCATGACTATTTGTATCCCATTTGTCATTCATAAGGTCGAATCCGCCACAAAAGCCTACACGTTCATCTATTATGATTATTTTTTCATGAAAACCTGATGTATATGTAGGTGACATGTTGTCCACCCTTATGCTAATACGGTTTTCAACACCGTGCTTTTTTGCAAGACTTTTTATCGTCTCAAGTTTTTTCCCTCTTGGTCCTAGGCCACGAGAGGCACTTCCTGGAAACAATCGAATTAAAAGTTTAGGTTCCCATACAAGCATCTTAATATCTACACCTTCGATCGCCTTTTGAATTAAGAGATTCTCTAGAATATAGTTCTCTTTGAATAATTCTTCATGATGGGATCGCTGCCTATCTACCTCTTGATTATTTATCTCGCTTCGAAAATTGACTGATGGTGATTGCTGCTGTGTAGTAGCTGATCTTATGAGATGCACTTGAGGATCCAGGTCATAGCTTATGATACAAATGTTTGACTCTGCCTTACTTATCATATCATGCATTAGTCTAAATGTTTCGTTTCCATCAATAGTAAAAGTTGCGCTATTATCAAATGTTTTTTCACCAAATACTAAGGAAGACGACTGTTCAGTAAAAATATGTGGATTATTATCCCCTGCTACTGTCAATTTAATACATGTCGTAATAAGGGTAGCAAATATCTAAGCATTTACAATACTTGAAGTATTTTCCTAAAAATTAAAATAATTTTACGATAAAATTGAAAACCTTTCAAAAGTTTGATCTCATTGTAATAGGATTGTGGTGCT
>JAKDMR010000239.1 GCA_030452275.1 Candidatus Nitrosocosmicus sp.
CGAACATGTTATTTGCAAATTGATCTCCGAGTCTATGTGAATTTAGGAATTTAAGCGCGGTTATACCAATAGTTGTATCCCATACAAACTTTGGATCGGCATATTCACTATTTCCAAAATAAACCAAGTCATCTTCTGAAGTACTACGTTCCAGTAAATCATCTTCTACAAAACCCTGTATTTGCCACCAACCGCTGTTGAATCCAGGAAATACCAAGTTGATTTCATCACCCCCTGCTGGTCCATTTTCTGTATCCCATAGGTTTCCTGTTAATGGATCAAAATCCATACCAAAGCTGTTGCGAATACCCATAGCATAGTAAACATTCAGTGGCAACCCAGTACCAAAAATAGGATTAGCAGGATCTACTATACCACCATCTTGTGTTATTCTGAGAACCCCTCCAAGACCGTTAGGAGGTGGACCAGTTGCAATATTTTGAGCTTGAGTTTCATGACCGCCTACCTCTCCAACTACAAGATAGACATTATTGTCTGGACCAATTCGGATTTTACCGCCATTATGTTCACCTCTTGAATTTGGAGGAATTGCGGTCAAGTCCAATAACAAAACAGGATTTATCAAACGACCATCAACAAATTCATAGCGATACAGTCTATTACCTAATGGATCGACATAACTATCAACATCGCTTTCATCTACTCCATTTCCTGATTCTGTATAATAAAGGAATACATAGGTTTTTCCTTCTAAACTTTTGGATACCGCAATCCCAAGCAGACCGCGTTCTATGCTTGTAGCTACAGCCACATCTAAAACATGATATGGCATTAATGCACCATCTATGACTCTCATAACTTTACCAGTGGTTTTTTCAGTAACCAATATGTCATTTGGACCTAAAAATGCCATACTTGTAGGAAAATCCAAATTATCTGTTATCTTTTCAACCGTAAGAGTATCATCATTTATCGTAGGGCCGTATGGTGACAAAGGAGCTTTAGCATATGCTCCAAAAGCCAAGTTATAAGAATCAAATATTGAAAAAAGCATAAGAGAAGTAAAAATTACAAATGAAAATGAAACTCTGGACCTAGTCATAAATTCAAGGTAAATAATATCAGTTTAATTTAAAAAGTGTTTTGTAAAAAAAAATTAAAGGTATTATGTTGTTATTATACCCTGATCAATTTCTATTGAAAAAAGACTAAATGATACATTCTAATTAAATTAAATTAAATGAGGGTAGGTCATTATACATTTTATTAAATTTAACCAACAATCAGTGATTCAGTTAGATTAACAGCCTATCACGTACTTGATTGTTGTTCTAGGATTATTATTTTACAGTCCTATCTTACTGTCGTCAATTACCCTTTACCTATTATAAAGTTAGTATTTGTAAATCATTACTACAGGCCAGACATTACCGAAATAATAAAAAAGAGGATAAGGTCGGTATTGGCTGAGTTAAGGAGGGAGATGATCGGGCCACTTTGTTTTACATTAGCTTGTATCCGCTGCATACAAAGGAATAGGTTGTAAATCATGTTTTCCATCCAAAAGACAAACCAAACCATTAATCCATTCCAATCCCTTATCGTTAGTAAAAAATGTCCTCAATACATAGAATTTCCCACTTTTACTTGTATCCTTTCCAACGAAAGATATTTCTCGACCCTTATTTGTTGTGAAAATCCCTTGCCAGTTTGAGATTGAAATTCCGTTTCCAAATATCAGAGTTTCCGTGGCCCTTTGCGGTTCCGCTTGGAAACAAGTTTACACCTGTAATTTGGCCTGTCCAACTGCTCTCTCTCTTTCTATTATTCCGTTGTCATTGTCTGCTGATATGATTTTACTGTCTTCTGGTCTATCAGCTTCTTCAAATAACTTATTTTCAATTGAAATCATTCATTCATAATCAGAGTTTAGGATTATTAAGTATCACCACCCCCTAGGGAGTATAATGAATATTACCAAGATTTATCTAATTATATCACTGGCAGATGATAATTAACCCGATAGAATAGATGAGATCAAATATAGTTGAGATGCTTAGAATATCTAGTTGATCTAAGATACTATTAAAATTAAAACTATATGACTAAATAATTAATCCTAAGCTTTGTTCTTTTCAATTGCATATTTGCATAGAGTAACTATCAGAAAATATTTGAATAAAACTTATCTTACAAATATTATTTTGGTGGAAGCTTTTCCTCTTCCTGTTCTTCTTTAGTATGGAGCAATTTGTATACCCCTGCTGCTATTAATCCGCCAGCAATTGGTGCTACCCAGTAAATCCAGTGATATGCAAAATCCCAAGTTATTAAGGCGGGTCCAAAGGAGCGTGCTGGATTCAATGATCCTCCTGTAATGGAGCCTCCGAATATAACATTGAGTCCCAGAGTGAAACCAATGGCCAAGCCAGCTAACGGTACTATCTTAAAGTTCTTAGAGGTGGTTGTGGCTAATACAACATACACTAGCGTAAATGTCATGACTGTTTCTAAGATTAGAGCTCTTGATACATTATCCTCTGAAGGCAAAGTCACACTCGCAGACATTGCTGAACCGAAAATAGAATAGACTACTGCAGCAGCAATTACTGCACCAATAATCTGTGCGATGATATATACAACAGCTTCCTTTCCTCCAATTTTCTTGGCCACTAACAGACCAATTGTAACGGCAGGATTAACTTGTGCACCAGAACGATATCCTATAGCATAAACAATTGCTGTTAAGACAAGAGCATGAACTAAACCTATTCCGATCACACCTAATTGTCCGCTATCAGAGTAAACGGTTGCAGCTGATGCGATGGCGTAAACCAAAATAAATGTCCCTACTATTTCCACCAAAAATTTGTTTCTTAAAGACGGTTGGAATATCTTGCTAACATCTTTAGACATTTTCTAACGAATATGGTTATGAAATTATTTAAGTATGGGTATGATCCTCAAGTAATAGAATTGGAAATGAAAGGATTATTTGAGAATTCCAATCTGAGATCGTAAATTATCTGTAATAATTAAAACATCTTTTGAATATTCAATAATATATGGAACTACTTAATTACGATTGTATCAAATAGTATTTTTTATACTAATATTTTTATATAACAATTACTATGATAGAATGATCGGTATGCTAAAGTTTCAGTTTCTGACAAGTATTCCTCAAGAACCACTATACCCAGACCGAAATCTAATGATATGAAAAGCATAACCCTACAATGCGTTTCACTGTCTTGCGATAACAGAGTAATATGTAAATGCATGATATTTACTGAATACCTTTGTTATGAACATACACAGACACATCCACATGCTATGATAAATTTTGAAGTTTTGAAATAAGAACTATACCTGAAAATGATCAGTGGTTATATACTATTTTGTATAAAAAACTCTACCTTACCTAGCGGACTGGTTAGTAATAATTAAGCAACCAGGTAAGGTGTAATAAGGTTACATTCGTGTGATAAGTTACCATCACCTGGTTAATCCAGAATAACTATGATAGAAAATATGATAGTTTGATGGAAAACAAAAACATGAGAAGGTCTGAGGTATATGAAATAGTGATACCAAGTCTACTTATATAAGAAATAAGACCTTTATTGATACCTTGTTACTTTTAAAATTCTAATCTATAATTCTAATTTAAAAAACGTCATATTACAAACATACTAAAAAACATATATGGAAAGAAAATTGATAAAGTCAGAACAGTTAATATCGCTTTATGGTTTCTTCTCTATACTTTTTCCTCATTTCCCAACCGCGGAATGACCTTGTTCTCAGTTTATAGTTACAACAGGGACAATAGGGATTTTCGTCCCATTTAATAAATATCTCACATACAGTGCATCTTTTTTTGTCCCTCTATAACTAGATGGAACATTATGATTCCTTTTAGCTTTGTATCTTTCACATATTCTATTACAACTCATAATAAACTAAAACAAGAACAATAATTTTGATTGATAAGTAAATATTTTATTATACTTCTAAGTTGGGTAGCTTATTCGATTCTTTATTGGACTCAAAACTCGGTAACGGAGCGAATGCAAATTCCAAAGAAATCCATTATTAATAGATGATTCCAAGCAGAGGACATTCCTATTTGAGAAGTAATAAGGTACCAATGCTATGATGAATAGACGACCATCTTC
>JAKDMR010000240.1 GCA_030452275.1 Candidatus Nitrosocosmicus sp.
ATAATATGATATCTATTTATGTTGTTACCAATTCATCAACCTTACAAGATTTTGATTAAAAGTATAAAGTTACTATTTAAAATATTACTAAACTGAACCTACAGTGACATGATTACTTTTAATTGCAAACGAATCATAATTATTATATAGATTGAGGACAAGCATTAGCTGATCTAAATGGCACAAATGGTATCATTAGTTCCAAAAGAGGTAGAAATCCAGAGGCTAAAAAAAGTATACATCATGGTCATTGTGTTAGGGTCTATTGCTGCATCAGTAGAAGTAGATAACTTTGTCGATGGATCATTACACCAAACGACAATCAGAGACAGTGCATTTACACCAGCTCACTGGTGGTTATACAGTCACTTTATTGCGCTCCCACTAGGTTGGGGTATGGTTGCAATGTATAGTAGAAGGATTCCAGTCCTAAGAGGACCAAACAATTCAATGAATACTGGTCTAAAGATAACCATTATCGGTTATTTGGCTACCATGTTCACTATTGGTATCAATGAACTGTGGCACTTTTGGTTTGTTGAAGAAATATTTTCAGTACCTAACCACTGGATGTTTAACATGGGTGTGGTAGTAGCTTTCATGGGTGCTTTGGCCTATGTAGTTAGGGTATACGCACGTTTGGTGGAACTTGGCGCGGAAACTCCTGCAAGAAACCCCTATGTAGCAGAAATGTACAAATTAGCCCTAGAAGGAAAACTCTACAGTAGATCAGTTCCATAATCTTTTTTTGGGTAAATTCGAGAACGTTTGAACAAAGTTTACTTGGTAGGGTCAGACATTGTAGTTGCTTTTGACAACTTTATTGTAAGTTAGGTCTTTAATCTTTACTGATTTTCTGAGTTAGATGAACAAGTCAAATATGGATTTGATAGGCGAATTAGGTCGACAACAACAACCATCCAAAGCCAAGTACCAGTAATAGATATCAATTCAATGCATTTAATTGTAGATTTAGATTCATCCCCTACTTTTCAATAAATATTAAATTTAAACCCCTCAAGATGCTTTTTAAAAAATTGATATTCAAGAACTATATATAATAAAAACTCCAAATACATCTATGAATTTTTCGTTTGCTACTGCTTTTACGATATTGTTTCTTTTGGGGATTAGTTCATCATCAATTTTACCAGTACATGGTCATGCAAGTCCTATTAATTATGTGCCAAAACCAAATGAGATAGTTGATTCAGCTGAGGCACTACCAGATAGGGTAAGCATTACATTTACAGAAAATCCTGAACCAAGGGCCAGCAGTCTTAAAATCATAAATTCTAATAATGAAAGAATAGATAATAATGACTTTAAAGTTTCTGAATTAGACAAATCAGTTTCAATCAGTCTCGATAAATCAAAAGTTACACCAGGTGTTTATACCGCCGATTGGCTAGTGCTATCAAAGAGTGATGGTCATATTACCAAAGGCACATATGTCTTTTCGGTAGCAGAGAATAATACTACTACTGCTAGTCAGAATCAAACTACTGATGACAAACAACAGCAACAACCACAGATATTACAGGCAAACGATGTTACTTCCGTTTATTCTAGAAACATTACAACTGATGACAATGTGATCTTAAAGTTTGATATTGTACCCTTTAAGACGGGTCAAAACACCTTTAACCTTACTACTCACTATATGAATGGTACCGCTGTTGAAAATATCAGGAATGTTTTTCTAGAATTTAATAATCCAGACAAGAATTTAGGCCCAATAGTTGATACGATGAATAAGACAAACGTAGGAAATTATTCCTCCACGGGTGCCTTTTTAAGTCAGACCGGAAACTGGGAAGTAAAGATTACAGTACAGAGGATAGGCGAATACGACATCAATCAACAATTCAACTTTGGAATAGGCAAGTAGCGTACTATCTTATATTTCTAAAAAAGAAAACCTTGCAATATGGTCTAAAAATACAATGGATTAGGTCAAGTTAATAAAAAAGAGAAAGATTATGCAAGATGATCTTATTTCTTTACTATTTCCTTTCCATTTTCATCTACTATTGATTGAACAGTTCCAAAGACCGGCAGTCCTTTAAAGTGGTCTTCAGTTTTTGCAGGGTCGATACCTAGATTCAATATATTTCCATTAAAGAGAGTAACATGCACTGGCACATTGGTCCAATCAACATTTTCATTTGTTGTCAAGTCAGCTGTTCCTCTAAACATTGTAGAATTTTCATTTACTAATGCAATTTTTGAAGAAGGTTCACCTGTCATTAAATCCACATCTAGTGTTTGTTGAGACCCCATTGGCATACCGCTGGCATTGTTTATCTTTTCAATGGTGTGTTTATGTGCGGCGGTCCCATCTACCTGGGTCATGACGATATCAACGACAAAGTTTGTTAGATTACCATTGGCTACATTGAATTCCCAATCTCCACCCATTACCCATATTACATTTTCAGAAGAATTATCAGTTCTACCAGCCAAAGTATCTGAGGCTAAACTGGATATTTGACCTTGAGAACGAAAAGTGTCTATAGCATTTCCGGTAGTATTAGTACCGTTATTTGTAGTTACATTACTAGAGTTTTGAGCAAATGCATCTTGTCCCTGAAGACCCGAAGTGATAGCTATTGATAGCAAAACTGTTACAACAGCTATAGCACTCAACACTGAGAAACTGACTCTAAAATATTGATTTTTGAACATTTGCGGTTCATGTATAAAATGATATTTATACATAACCTTCCATAATTAGGAATCAATAAATCAAATATTTTATTTCAATTGTACTTATTTTTAATTTGTAATGGTTAGAAATGTTAGTATTCAAAAGGCAAAGCATTCAATCTTCAAAAAATCTATTATATTTAAACAATGTTAAATATTACAATACTACTAAGACACCATTTTTGAGCAATGGTTTACAGACGGCAATAATTGCAAAAGAACTCATGACCCCGAAATAGAATCTCTCATTTTTCCTTTCGGGGTTGACATTATACCTTCTCTACTCGAATTGACAATCTAACGGATTTATCGTCTAAAATGTAACGTTATACATTTAGGTGATCAATCTTATATTTCTAAGACTAAAAGATTATTCATTAACCTATGTCGCTTCTCTCCAAATCCGAAATTCAATTCTTACAAGGCCAAAATAATTAATTGTTACAGTTCCTAATTATACAGTAAGAGCTCTTAATTTGTCAGATTGGTTACGTTATGGTTAGATGCTTCATTCATTACAAAGGACTTGATTCTGATTATGCGATAATAGACTCTAAATGGTTCATAGAAAAAGATAGTCCTCCATCGTGAAGATTGCTACACAATATTCCATTGATTCAAAAACAAGGTAGGTTACACATTTTGAAGAACGTGTTCTATTTCTGGTATTCATAAAAAGAGGTATGATATCTTGCTAAAGAGTTGTTATTAAGTGAACAAAGTCGTTTTTTGGATAAATATTATATTTTATAAAAATATTACTCTTTGTTTCTTGAGCAATTCAATAAAAAATGATGAAAGGATTAGATATCCTTTACTTACAGATTCCTTCAGTCTCTTCACATTTTAGATACTGGGTACCATAAATAGGTGAATTCCCAAAATGATTATCAATCTTTGAAGGATCTAGTGATACACTAATTGCCGTATCTTTTAGTAATGTTATGTTTGTTGGAACGTCTGTAACAGGTCCATCTCTCATAGTTACAGTAGATACTCCGCTAAGGATAGTCGAATTATCATTAGTTATTGGCTGTCCTTCTAGTACAAAGTCATAAATGTCATGAGAGTGTGATGCACTACCGTCTGTTTTCATCATATAGAAAGTTGCATTAAATGTGGGTGAGCTTGCGCTTGAATTATCTAGTTTGTATATTCCTCCTGCTATCCAAGTAGTATTTTTGTCAATTGGATCAAATTGCAAGCTTGTAATTCCTCCTGTTATTTCATCTTCAACAGTATCTGAAGTATTTTGGTTTTGTGCGTAAACATTGAGAGTTAGTGTATTAACACCAAGTCCTATCAGTGCAGTCATTACGATTATTACTAGTGGTATTGAATATTTCATAATCTCTAGAAGGTACATATTATTATATTTTAGTGTTTATGCAATAGAAAAATAGAGAGAATTAGAAG
>JAKDMR010000241.1 GCA_030452275.1 Candidatus Nitrosocosmicus sp.
TTGAACCATGCATGTTGGCGCTATATATCAGTATTCTGAGAGGTTTGTAGCCATCAATGATTCTCATCATTGCATCAAAGTCATGAATGCCCGAATATGTTTGCAACTGGCCCATTGGACTCTTGACCTCAAAAAGATCTTCGCCATCATAATACCTGTTAGGATCGCTCTTGCAAATTATTATTTCATCCTGCATTATCTCAGGTCATTCCTATCCCACTCTGGCTATTTTTAGGTAAAATAAGAGATTATGAAACTGAGATAGATGAAGTAGATCGTAATTCATGTCTATTTTAGCCCGTACATATTTACTGACAAAAAAATAGAAATAAGGATTCTGTAATCATTTGCAAACAATATTAAATAACGTTCATCTATATCTGCAAGTTTTGCTAGTTCCATACTTGAAGCAGGACCATTTGATTCTAATTTCTTAAATAGATTTAGTTTGTCACCTATACGACACATTATTGTTGTGTAGGCTCTTGAAACATCTCCAAAAACTTTTTCTGAGGAGGATTTAGATTTTGATTCATCAAAGCTAATATTGGTATTATTCTTATCTTTGTTTCCACTTTCTGTCATCTGGATACATTTCACCTTGTCTGCAAGATCCCACCCAAAAATGCAGTCATTGAATCGATATATTTTTGAACTTCTGGTGTAATACATAATAAATTTATTGAAGCATGCATCACGCCAGGCCACATTGTCAAATAATATTCTTGTTTTTCTTGTTCAAACTTCTCGGCTAAATCTATATTGTCGTCTCTATATGTATCAGTCGATGTAGTCACTATGTATGTTGGAGGTAATTCTTTTAGAGTGTCCGCAAGTAAAGGAAACGCATATTGATTATTATAATCCTCTTTATTTTGATGTAGATGCTTTAGATACCATCCCAAATATGTCTTAGTTGTAAATGACCATTCTTTTTCCCCAAATATTTGCATCGACTCTGATTTCATTACGTTTGGCGAATAATGTCCGTATATAAGAAACAATCCACGAAGCAAATGTTTTATTGTTTTTTCAGTGGGTTGAATGTTGCTTACATCACCATTCCTTATCCTTAATGCAGAGGCTAAAGCCATATTTGCCCCCGCAGAATCTCCTCCTAATGCAAGTCTATATTTGTCAATGCCTAACTTTTCGCCATTTTTAACTATCCATCTTATCGTATCCAATACATCATTTAATCCAGTAGGAAAAGGGTACTCAGGTGCCAATCTATAATTCATGGCAGCCACTTTCAACCCAGAAGAATTGGAAAGATAGCGCAAAACATAGTCATAGAATTGCACACTTAACTGAACACCCCCTCCTCCATGGATATAAATTAGACAAGGAGTCAATGAACTACTATTATTTGACGCATCATCGTTACGGTCATTATTATTATTCAAAGGATCATATATTCGCAGAAGAATTTTTTCACCGCTAATGTCAGATGCTGGGATATGATAATCATCTACACAAGATATTTCCGATGTTCCTTTCACGACTAAATCTAAGAACTGTTGCTCTCCATTACGGATATCTTTAACTGATACCGTATTACTTCGAAGCCCTTCGTCTCGTTTATCGATAAATTCGCTCATCATGTTAAGTAATTGGCGCTGGCTTGTCAGTAGAAATGAATTTTGACGATTGTTATTTGTAATTTTTTGCATCGTATATTACCTCAAATTAATTATCATGGTTTTACTTCATAGATTATATTAAATGGTGTCTGAATAGCGCGTCTAAATCTTGTAAACCCGGCTTTTTCTGCTACTTCTCTGATTCTTTTTTCGCCAGCCTGTGCACCTAATCCAGGTCCGCTATCAGCTAATGAATTAGGAACACATACCAAAGTTGATGCTGCATAAAATACCCTACCTACTAAATTTAAATTGTCTTTTAGATTGTCATTGGCCATAGGTTCTACAATCATACAGGTTCCATCATTTTTCAATGATTGTTTTGCAAATTTCATTGCTCCTATTGGATTACCCATATCATGCAAACAATCAAAAAAAGTTATAAAATCATAATCATTTCCTATAGATTCATTTGCTGAAACTGATCTGAATTCTAAATTTTCTACCACTCCTTCTTTTTTTGCACCTTCCTTAGCTGTTTCAATGGATGGTGTATGGTTGTCAAATCCAAAAAAATGAGAATTAGGAAAAGCCTTTGCCATTAATATGGTAGATACCCCATACCCGCATCCAATATCAGCAACTCTGGCACCTTCATGTAGTTTTTGTTCTATTCCATCAAGTGAAGGGATCCAAGATTGTATTAGATTTCCCACATAATTTGGCTTAAAGAATCTGGCTGTTCCATCAAATAGATCGTGATGATGTTCTCCCCATCTCAACCCTTTTCCTGTCTTGAACATTTCTACAAACTTTTCTTCATCTTTGAATAGAGATTTGATAGTTTGGTATGCACCATGTATATAAACAGGGCTGTTCTCATCTGCCAGAACCATTGATTGCTCTACTGGAAGAGCGAACTTTCCGCTAGTAGGATCGTAATTTATATATCCACCAGCTGCCTGGTTTGCAAGCCACTCTCTTACATAACGCTCGTGAGTACTAGTTTTGATTGCCAATTCTTCTGATGTAAGAGGTCCAGATTCAGTCAAGGCTTTGTATAGTCCCAGCCTCTCTCCCAAAATTGTAAGCATCGCACTCATACTACTAGCAACATCCCCAACCGCTTTTAGCATAAAATTATTTAATAGTTGTTCATCAATTTGATTAGAATTTGAATTTTTTGATTGCATTTTCAATTTCTAAAACATTTGAAATGTATTTATAATTTTCCATTCAAGTATAAATTTACATTATTTTAGAGAAATATCACAGCAAAAATGTAGTGATTAGTAGTAGATATTTACATACCAATCCCCGCCAGAGTATTCTTTTATCTACCTTGTTGCAGTTACTAAAGGCGATTCTCGTGGATATTTCAACTCTCTCTTTATGATTTTTACTGAAATAAAGTCAAAGTATCAGGAAATCTGACTTCGTTTCTTTTTCTTCCATAAGCGTAATCCCAGTTCTCAACATTCGCAGGTTTTAAACGATTTTTTCTAAACACTATTTTTGATAAATTCTAATTCTCGATTCAACAATCCCTGGTATTAATGATAAGATTTTGTTAGGATTATCAGTTGGCAAAAATGAATATTTCACTATAGAGTGGTTTGATTCGGTTTGGACATCATCGTTACTATAATGAAATACTTTATGTCTGGAGTAAAGATCGAGGAATCATCCATCATATGATTAAAGCGAAGTTAATGAAGCTGTAGAATTCTAAAAACTCATACTGTGAAATCGCTACAAATACCGATAATTTTATCACTAAGGAAATGTCATGTATTGCATTGTATGATAAACTTGAGCATAAAATTAAACAAATCAAAATAGAAGAGTTAGATAGATTGTCTGCTGAATTAAAACATAGAGAAGAATCAGACGAGGATAGAAAGTTTGCTGAATTATTAAGTTCATATATCTATAAAGAAATTAAATCGCGAATAAGAAATTATGATCCAGAAGCTTTGTCGATACTGGCAGATGCGAAACAGAGGTTAAAAACTGATCTACAACTTTATAAGGACACAATTAAATATGTGGCTCTGGCCCTCAAACCTTTTTATATAATATGCTTAGTTTCAGTATTGACCCAGTTACCAGAGAGTGTCTAACATGTATACATGAATCTGAATCGCAAATTTCACAATAAGCATAGAACCCAGTGTTGTCTAGATCAGTATCTGGAAATTCTTTTAGTCTAACAATAGCTATTTTATTCAATTTGGAGTCATTCAGATAGATGGCATTTTCTGATATGAAATCCTCATTGATATAGGGCGTATACATCTCAATTAGTTTGTACCTATTTAACGACGCTGAAAGCGTAGTGTTAACAAATTCGGTGAAAGTACCTCCTTTCTCTTGGACGTGATGCTTTATCCCCCTGTAAACATCATCTGTGATATTCACAGTATGCAGTTTTTTTGTTTTAGTAGATTTATCTAACATTCTACGTATGCAATAAGTTTAATTCAAATGTAATAAATAACTGTTTGAAATACATTTCTACACAATTCAA
>JAKDMR010000242.1 GCA_030452275.1 Candidatus Nitrosocosmicus sp.
TGAAGATCCAATTTCGTTATTTTATCCAATAAAATTTTCATTTATTGTTAATGTAATTGTTATGAAAAGATTTATAATTTCATTCTGTTAATATCAGACCATTGCGTATAGTTTCTAAAACGTTACAATCATTCTCAATCATTGTAATTTTGACGATGTATCTACCTGCCATGTTTTCATCAACGATCACTTATCCAGAAGCTGATTTATCGAATATGGGCTCTGCATTTGCTCAACTCTCTGGTAATAATAATAACACAATCCAGCTTACAAGTACATCATCCTATACAGATGACTTTGGCAATTTTCATATTATAGGTGAGGTAAACAATACATCAACCCAACCTCAAACCAATATTGTAATTACAGCTATTTTGTCTGACACAACAAACAACAATGCTATTGTTGTTGGCAATTACTCTGCATTCTCCTCGATTGGAACTTTAAGATCAGGCGAATTATCCCCTTTTGACATAGTAATACAAAATCCTCAACTAATATTAGGCAAGTTTAACTTTATGGAATTCTCTACTACTTCTCAACCTGCATCAGCAGAAAAACCAGCAAACCTTGTCTTGAATGGGAGCAGTTCCTTTGTTGACAACGTTGGAAATCCGCACATAACAGGTAACATAATTAACCAAGGCCAATCTCCAGAACAATTCTTAAACCTTGTTGCCACATTTTATGATAATTCAAGTTTAGGTGTTGTTGGGACTCAAAGTTTTGGGCTCAATCTAGGTAGCCTTGTAAACAACCAAATGGCACCTTTTGATATTACAATTACAGACAACAAGACCAAGTCTCAGGCTGCTTTCTATTCTCTTAACGTCGATTCAGCACAGAGTTCAATGAGTTTTCCTCTGAATCCTAAATTTCCATTTGCATCTCTTGGAGGTTTTGTTGATAGTGGGCTATTCTTGAATTCGCCGCTAAATGTTAATCCTTTATCGCCAACAGTAAATGACTTTGATAGTAATAATAATGATCAGTCATCCTCGTCAGGTTCCAATAATGACAATTCAGATGGATCGGATTCTTTAAGCAATGACTTAGAAATTGATATAGATATTGCAAAAGACCCCATTGGTAGAGGAGATCTACAAACCATCGGAGTATCAGTAAGTGATTCTGATACTGATGATGGCATAGGAGGAGCAATTGTTGATGGAACGGTAAAGTATGCTACGAATCGCGATTATGATACAGGTAATTTTAATGAAGTTACAGATAATGATGGAAAGGTTGAGCACACATGGCGAATTGGCGGCGGCTCTGACGAGGGAACATTTAATGTCATTGTAAAAGTGGATGCAAATGGATATAACTCACAAACAGAAACAACGACATTTGAAGTAGTAGATAAAGACAAACTTAACAACAGTACAGAAGGACAGGATAATTCTACAAGTATAGTAGAAAATAGCACCACCTTGGCTAATGATGGTCAAGATGAAGGTAATAGTGATTTAGACTGCGGAGATATTGGTGAAACAGATATTCCTGTAGGAAACAATGATCCAAATAACCTCGATGGCGATAACGATGGTGTAGGTTGTGAATCTGATGGAGGAAATAATGGTCAATTGAACAATGACGAAGAAGATGGAGGAACAACAAACGAACCATCAGATACCAATCCAGAAGAAACAGATGGAGACGGTGATGGAGTAAATAATGAACAACCAACAGAAGATACTGATAGTAAAGGTAATAGTGACAATGAAGAACAGGATACCACTGAAAACGAAAGTGATGAAAACAGCGAAGAACAAGATGATGATGAGGCAAATAATGATGAATCAGAAAACGACGACGACGATGAATAGTTAACAATAGTTCAACAACACTACCTAAATTTCCTAAAGTGCAGTACTTTAGCCTAAAACCATCAATTTTTTATTATTATTATTGCTAATATCAGACTGGATTCTATTCGATCTTGAATCGTATCCCCACGCGCCCATACTTAATGATACTTAACTTGGTAATGATATAGTGATTCGCCTGGATTTGAATTTAACGCACTCGTGTTAACCTGAATCAAAATTCTATTCAACCTTGATCTGCATCTGTCATCATATTTTGAGATTATCTAATAACATTCAGATATTGAATTGGTCTTCTTAAATAAAGGCACAACTCATCTTTAATAGAGATAAAATGGATTCGCATAATGAAGATGTAATTTCAGAATTTACAAGACAAGCATCTACTTCCCATGATACTTCCCGACATTTTAATGATTATGGTTTAAACCTAATGATTCGATTTAGTAAACCCACTATTTATGATACAGTTTTAGATGTAGCATGTGGAAACGGAACTGTTGCATTTGAATATGCAAAGTTTGTAAATCATGTAACTGGGATAGATATAACCCCTGCAATGATCGAACGCGCAAGGATTATTCAGAAAGAAAGTAACTTGGACAATTTGGACTGGCGGATTGGAGATATTTCTACATTACCTTTTAAGGACGATTGTTTTTCGATAGTTGTTACTAGAGGAAGTTTGCATCACTTAATTGATTTTAATAAAGTTATAGATGAAATGTATCGAGTATGCAAACCAGGTGGAAAAATCTTAATTACAGATGTTACAGTTGATAAGAACAAAAAGGATGAGTTCAATAGTGTAGAGAAAATGCGAGTGCTTTCATATACGAAAGCGTTAACACTTGAAGACATGCTAAAAAAGATGAAGGCTTTAGGAGCGATCAATATCCAATCAGAACAATTTGATTCGAAAAGGAACTTGAAAGCGATTTTGCAGTCATCTCTTGTCAAACCTAGTAGGAAGAATGAAAATATCCTACTTTTAAAACCGGATATAGATATGAATAACTTGGGCACAAAAAGTCAAGCGGTAGATGACCACGTTCACCACAGTCTTACGATGTCAACGGTCATGGGAATAAAGGAAAAATGATCCTTATTATTGATCTATTTGTTATTATTAATAGAAGATAATTTTGCTTTTCAATAATCTCCGAGAATAATCTACTACTGGTTGATTTTTTACATATTTGTCACTTTTGTTAATAGCAGATTCTATTCAACCTTGAATCGTATCCCCACGGATGTATTCAGCCAAAGATACAGTGTTTAAGCACATCCGTTCTACAAATATCACTGGAGAATACTCTATAACCTTGTCTTATCATTCAACCTAAGGGACCGGCCTCATTGGTCACTTCACAAGTATGTGTTTCTACCGAAGAGATCTAAATTAGGTTGATTTCACAATGACTCAATCTCACTAAATTGAGTCATATAAAGAACTTTGATCTTAGGCCAAAAAGGGAAACCGGTGACAAAACTTTTTGAAATATAAAAAAACACATTTTTATGTTGTTAGGCGGGTTATATCCCCAACCTGGTGTATTAAATAGCCAAATTTCCGTACATAGTCTTGGCCCTCTAAAGTAGTCTTGATTGTTTTTTCTTTATAGTTAATATCTAAAAAGCCTAATTTTTCTAAGTAAATCAAGCACTCATTTAATAAATCATATGGTACCTTAAGTTGTCTATTCAAAGATCCTCTTGTATGATTTTCATTCATGATACAGGATCTTAGTATATAGTAGTATAATTCAAGACGACTTCTTTTAGTTATCGTTTCTTTCATTTTTCATCATCTAGTATTGAGTGATAGATTGTGGTAATAGAATTGGCAAAAAAAGAAAAGGTTATTGTTGTGCTGCTACGTTGCTACCAGAGTTTTCTTGGTTTTGTAAGTTGATGTTGTTACCAGAGCCTATTGTGTCTCCACCAGATACTACTTGGCTGTTTTGCTCACTTGATTGTGATTGACCAATTCCCTGTCTTGCACTATTGCCATCACCATCATCTCCACCATCCTGAGCTAATGCGTTGCTACCAGAGTTTTCTTGGTTTTGTAAGTTGATGTTGTTACCAGAGGCTACTGTATCATCACCTGATACTACTTGGCTGTTTTGCTCACTTGATTGTGATTGTCCTATGGCTTGAGATGCTGAGTTTCCATCACCATCATCATGGTCATCATCATCTTCGATTGTTTTAGATCCAAAATCCCCATCATAATCTTCACCATAGTGAAGTCTTAGATCCTTATCACATGCTTTTTCAT
>JAKDMR010000243.1 GCA_030452275.1 Candidatus Nitrosocosmicus sp.
TCTGCATTATTATTTAAATGCTAATTCTTCATTAGGTTCTTTTTTTTAATGAATTGTTTTCGAGCTATGATACTACTATTTTGTATAAAAAATAATGAATATTTATATTTTTTTACATGTTATGATTTTTAGGATCGGGTTTTTCTTTAATTTGCTTGGTTGTTTGGTTGCTTCTTACACCACTTGACCATGAAACTTCCTTCATAGTATTCATTTTACGACCAAATTCAAGATTTGACACAAGAAATGAAGGAGAAAGGAGAGTTGTTGTAGTAATTCGGTCAGCTTTCAGGAATTTTTAATAAAAGCAACTGACCGCCTTCGTCTATGGTATGTGCCTGAACATCTACTAACCAAGCTCCATCGCCAAAGTATCTTGAAATATCCAAAATCCCACTTGATTCCCATTCTCCATGTGCAGTGGCTTTGTCCTTTATCTGGTTTACATAAGCAATAGGTATTATGCTGTTTGGGTTTGACAGATCTACTCTTAATATTTGAGCATTTAGAGTAACATTATATGGAGAAGTTGTATTCAATGTATTGGCATCTATTCTGTCTTCGTTAATCATTATACTGGAAAGACTCGTATCCATGTTATCTGGATTGGTCAGTACTTGGTACCCTGGAGCCATTGGATCGTTTCCATCAAACATTACCCTAAAACCAATCTCTGTAGGATCTAAAGGATCCATAAATTCAAATTGATATATTCTTCCATCGGTCCAATTCTGACCATTTGATCCTGGAGGAATAATTTCATCATCTTCGTTACTTTGACCCCCTGTATCTGCCATATACAAGATATTCTGTTTTCCTAGTCGTTTGTCCATTGCTCCATCTTCAGGTCTAATAAATTGAAAACCACCTACTTCTATAGCTTCGGTATCCAAGGCGGTTTCATTTTGTGTAAGGTAATTCCAAGATAACGGGATGAATTTACCGTTTACCGTTGTTTCATTCTTATTGTAGTAAATGTCGTCCCATGTGTTGTAGGTAGAATTATCAACTGCTCCAAAGACATGTAACTGTCCTCCTCTTCCTGTCAAGAGATCATTTGGGGTGTCAGCAACATACATGTATACTTCTGATTCTGTCTCGTCTCCATCTTCAAACTCTAATACTACAGTCTTGTTTGCATTCTCATAAAAGTATGGAACATGTATTGTGTTTTCATGCGAAAATAAACCTAACCATGGAAGTTCATATACCGTACCATTTATCGCATCTATAGCTATTACTAGACCATCATCTATTTCTTCGTTAGTTAAAAATATAGGATGTTCAAAACCATATCCTTCAACTAATGAAGCAGAACATAACCTTTCATATCCTTGTGAGCCAGTAATTGCTAGTTTGGCTCCTACGACACTGCCATCAGTTGTATTTAACCTTAGCTTTGATACCTTTGCGTACTGTCCATCTTCTGTACTATCATATTCATGATTCACATATACATCCACAGTTTCATTTTCAATTCGGATTGCTCCCAGTCCATCAGGAATTCCAGAAAAGGAAAAACCATTTGACAAATTCTCTCCAGATGTAATCAGAGGTTTTATTTCTCCTGCTGGTTTTAGGTCAGTATTATTTGCGAAAGATATAAACGCTGGTTTAGTAGTCAGATGTGATCCATTTAACATGAAAAATGTTTCGTTACTAGCGGTGGAGGAGGCTATTTCAGTTGCCGCTATCACGTTGCTCATTGAACATAATACAAGTATTGGTAACGCAGTTACAAGAAGTACTATTACCGTCACCATTATACTCTTGAGTGTTATAATTGTTAATTGCATCTAAATACACTCTTAGCTCTAACACTATCTTTCTCTATCCAAAATAAATCATTTAGATCTAAAGCTGAGAATTGATCGCTATATGTACTATAATAGTGTCTAAGCTTTCATCAACAGTCTAGATTTGGAGGATGTCCTTTTCATTTATTTGATCCGAATGAAATAAATCAATAATCTTTTGATTAGAATATTTCCTTTCAAAGATAATGACATGCTGTATTTGTAGTAATTAATCTGTTAGATATTACTACAAATACAATGTGATTCATTGGTTAGGTATTCCTGATGAGTGTTATCCTGATATACCCTATACAAATTGATAAGATTATATTCTATTTTAAAAGTGTTAATCGATTAACGATAATTACCTTATATCGTATTTCATTCTTAAATCAATTCGTTTTTGATTAATATTTAGGGCAGGATTGAGTTTGTTGGGACATAAACCCCTTCTCCTGCCCTGGAGCCGTTAATCATGTTGAAGCCTCAATACTTGAGTGCTAATTCATATTATGGTAATAACGCTAAAAAATTCTTTGTATGGTTAATTAATAGATCATATAGTTTGATTTTAAATTAGTAAACTTGAGTTAATATCATCTTGGTTTAGATCATTAAACCCCTCGTTTTATTTTACTTGTTAACTTCTCTCCAGAAAGATATTTCATATTTCTCTATGGTGATTTGAATCATGGGAATAATATCAAGAAAGGAGTTAACTGTAAATGAATCGATCATTTAAGGCCAAGTGATTTAAATAAATCAACAATACCACAAATGTAATTGTAGCCGAAATCAAAAAAAGTAACTGTTCATACTAGATTATACAACAATAGTTCCTCACTACAGTCAGCTTCATCATGCTGGCAAGAATTTCCATTCAGATATAATTATTGTGTATAATATCTAAATGTTTCATGTATTACATTCTATTAAGAGATATTCATCGTTATCCTTAGTAGTTTACCAATCTAGATAAATAACATGATACACTACAATACCAGTCTTATATGTTAGGAATTATTATTTATTCTCAGATAATTTAATATTATCTTTTTAATCCTAATATCTTACGAAATCCAAAGCCAATCTTAATTTGGCTATTTCTTCCTTTAGCACATTAGTATCTTCCTGATCCTTTGGTGCATATTTTAATAATCTTTCACAGGCTTGAATTTGTGCTAATATTAATTCGCCCTTTTCTAAACATAGACCATGAGAAGATTCTATGAAGTGATACGAAACATTTCTTTCTCTCTCCTTGCATCCACATGTTTTTGCTTCTACTAAATAAGGTATTTCGTTTTCAATTATATTCATGTCTAAATATCATATTGCCGGTTCATGGTTATATCTTTGATGTACATAGTTTAAGTATCACTATATGGAGGAAGTAAGGAATTTGCCATAATTTTAAAAGTCTATTCAAAATCCAATAAGTAAAAACAACTAATTATCTCCATAGGTGCTGCAAATCAAATAAAGATCGTCTCAACAGAAAATAATCAAGGCCAAGATCGAATAAATTGCGAATTATTAGATTCATAAAATATACACATATCTGATAGCAGAGAAGTGAATGAATCGGATACCCAAATAGATGTAAAAATAATACCTTTCTATTTCAATACTTGATTGTAAAATGACAACTTGCCAATTATAAGAATACTATTATATCCTTTTCAAATGATTGAATAACCTGACGATATTATTTGGGTCAAAAGAATTAATATCAATCACGGATAAGTATGCTAGTATTACTTTAGTATTAAATATTACAAAGTTTTTCTTTCTGGCATTTTCAAAATCGATCTCAAATCATGGGGGCATTTATCTATCAAAAGAATAGGTTCTATATCTCTACTCTTTTCTTTTAGAGGAAATCGCATTTATTATTATGGTAATTCTGCTGTGTTGCATGATTCATCCAGATTACAAATAATTCATATCTTTTGTCTTGTCTAAAGAGACAAAAACTTGTTATACAGCAACGCTTTAAGCTGTAATTCCTGTTTCATGTTTTCCGTCTTTACCGAATATACATATTCTCCAAACATTCTTTTTAAAACTGAGAACACACCTTCAACAATCCATCTTTGTCCATAGCTTACGCTGTCTTTCCATTAGACCTCTTGCGTAATTAGAACAGGTTATCCATGTCTTCTAGCCATCATTATCCACCTCGTATCTAACAGATATTCGTCATTATTCTGCAGTTTACCAATCCTGATACTATATCTGATACCCTATCATACTTTCTTAGCTTATTCCTAAACACATCGTTCATTATCCTGTACT
>JAKDMR010000244.1 GCA_030452275.1 Candidatus Nitrosocosmicus sp.
CCATAAGACTTTACAAATGTAAAGAGTAATATATCATTATTAAATAAAAGAATTGGACCTGAATGCCGCTTAGTCTTGATGAAATTGATGTATCTATTCTAAAATCTATATTAGAAGACGGTAGAAAATCTTTTAGACAGATATCAAGAGACACAGGAATAACAACTCCTACAGTTAAAGCCAGGTACGAAAGACTAGTAAATGTTGGATTTATCAAAGGTGTTTTACCAGTCTTTGACTTTGACAAAGTAGAATCAGCGGTGAATGGAGAAAAGAATCCTATCTAATTAGATGACCTGAAAGTGAATGCGAAGAAGAGAAAGAATATCCACAAAGGTACTCATAATAGTAATTTAAAAAAGAGATAGACGATATTCAAAAAAGAATTACAAGTGGTCTGGCGATAAATATTGTTTGCGATTTTTGCGAGGGTCCTGTTTTTGATAAACCTAAAGTTCTAAAGTTTGCAAATATTGAAAGATTCTTTTGCTGTACCTCGTGCAAATCAGGTTATAGCCAAAAATACCGTGGAAGAATAGAATCAATTAAAAAAAGATATGAAGGAAAATCTGAGCTGGATGAGTAACGTCAAATACAAATGGTTTGTATCAATATCCATATTTTGAAGGATTTTGCTCGAACTGTTGTTTACAATTAGCAGAGCAAAGATATACCTTGTTTCCGTTTATGTCTGATACATGTTTTGCAGTCTTTTCATCCACATTCATATTACAAACTGGGTCTTTTGCCATGTAGTATAATAAGTAATAATATATTTAACTATGAAGCTTTACAAATGTAAAAAAATGCCTTGGTAAACGTTACTAAAAAATATCAAAATTGGATGATTGTTCTTCACTTTTGATCCATTATGTAGTATTTTTACCTAATAGTCTAGTTCTATTTTGAATTAAAAATAGGTTATCATCTATCATATGCAGATGCATAAGCACTGGGCTTGACAAATGTAAATTAGAAGTGGATTTAGTAGTCTTTACAAATGTAAAGTCACTGTCTTATCTATCTATTATTGGTAAGGAAATGGATATGAATACAAAAGAAAAAAGCAAAACAATTGGACACAAGATTTCAATTAAATCATCATTACAAAATCTAGAGTGGAGGATAGAATAATGACTTTTGCGTCTTCCTCTTCAAGTTCAACATCATCATCATCATCGACACCGCAAGCAAACCCAAATAGATGGAAAGCATTAACTATTTTGTCATTAGCTCAATTTCTAATAATTCTAGACACATCAATCATTGGAGTTGCACTACTAACCATCCAACAACACTTTGGTATAACTCAAACAGACTTGCAATGGATTTTTAATGCCTATGTAATTACTTTTGGAGCTTTATTACTGCTTGGTGGTAAGTTATCAGACATTATAGGTCAACGTAAAGTCTTTACTCTAGGATTTCTAGTTCTTACGGGAGCTTCCGTCTTAGCCGGTATAGCAATATCAAATGACATGCTTATAACAGCCAGAGTTTTGCAAGGACTAGGTGCTGCTTTGATTGCACCCTCAGCTTTGTCTATAGTAGTGAATCTATTTTCAGCAAACAAATCTGAAATGAATAAAGTCATGGGTATATGGGGAGCAGCTGCACCTGCTGGCGGGACCGCGGGAGTATTTTTGGGTGGTATTATTACAGCCTGGTTTGACTGGCCATGGGTATTTCTGATAAATGTTCCTATTGGAATAGCAGTACTAGTCTTGATTCCCAAACTAATTCCTAAAGGCGTCAAAAAGAAAGGAAGTATCGACTACTTGGGTGCACTCACTATCACGGCTTCTATAGCTATATTGATATATTCAATTGTAACTGCCAATGAAAATGGTTGGACATCTCTACAAACGATTTCACTCTTGTCATTATCAATAGTATTATTTGGTGGTTTTATCGCAATTGAAAAAAGAAGTAAAGAGCCTTTGATGCCTCTTCATATCTTTAGGATACCTAATCTATTATCTTCTAATATTGTTATGGCTTTGCTAGGAGCTTCATGGGTCTCAATGTGGTTTTTCCTTAACAGTTGTGTAAATGACAAGATACATCCATTTGTAAACTAATTGTATTTGCTTTGATTGCATGTTTTTTGTTGTAATCACTTGTCCACTCTGATACGGCCTTACCTATCTCCCGTTCATTTTCAAATGTGGAATTGTTTATTGCTTGTCTGTGCATCCACAACCATCTTACCTCTATCAGATTTAGTTCAGGAGACCTTGTTGGAAGAAATACCAGGTGTATCCTTGGATGGTATCTGGCAAGAGTTTCTTTTACTATCTTTGACTTGTGTATTGATGCGTTATCCAGTACCAAAAATATCTGCCTTATGTTATCACCATACTTTTGGTCAACTCTTTTTATAAAATCCAGAAACTGCTTACCTGTTTTGCGTTTGTAGCTGTGTGTAAACATCTGGTTGTTGGTATGGTCATAAACACCAAACACGTTTAGCAATCCCTTGGTCTTCTGAGCCTTACTAACTTTGGATTGAATGGATGACCACGAGGGGCCGCCATTTGTCTTTGCTGCTATGGGACCCTTCTCATCTTGGTAAAGGATAACAGAGTCTGCAGGTGGATTATACCTTAGTTCTTCAATCCTCTTTTTTTTAAATCGTATTGTGGATCTGTGCTGGTTCCCAAGGTTATCTTTGATTGACTATGATACTTTATCCCATGCTTTAGGAGTATGTTTCTAATCTCTGTGTGACTTATAGAATCCACAAGGTTTAGTTCCTTTGATACATATCCTGCCAGTACCCTTAAAGACCATGTCGAGAAAGGTAGTCCATAGCCTTCTCTTGGATTCTTGGATGCTATTTCTACAATCTTTCTCTCAATTTCTACAGTTAGCTTGATTGATCTATGTTTGTGTAGTTTGGATGTTATTCCTTCAATACCTTTCTCATTGAATCGATGTATCCACTTTCTGATATTGATGTCATGATGGTTGGTAGCTCGTCTTATTTCTGGAACCGTATATCCTTTATCCTTGAGGAGGATTATTTTGGCGCAGTAACTGGAGTCTTCATCATCATCTTCCATCATGTCATATAACATGTTTCTTTCATCGTCTGAAAGCAATCTCAAGAGGGTATCCCTCATAACAATGACAATCCTATGGATAGTAAGCTAAATGTGTTGTGGTACCATACCTAAACAAGCACAATCAGTTTACAGATGAATATATATTATTATTTACACAGCTCTTAACCTCTATTTGCAACAAATACTCCACTATGGGCCCCTTGAAAGCGGACTCGCATTATTGCCTATGACTGGACTTATTATGATACTGATGATATGGATGATGCCAAAATTGGTAGGTAAGATAGGAATTAAAGAAAATCTCATAATAGGACTAGCACTTTTGACTATAGGTATGATTTTGTTTAGTTTTACTCCTGAAAATACCGACGAGAACAATAGCAACAATTTCATATTTATGGTCTATGTGTTGCCGGCCTCTATTATCTCTGCATTGGGAATGGCCTTCTCTTACATACCCGTATTGACTTCAGCTGTATCAAATGCAAGAAATGAGCATATAGGTATCGCATCGGGGCTTGTTAATACTACCTACCAGGTCGGTTCAGCATTAGGGCTTGCGATTATGGTCGCAGTATCTACAGCCCATTCAGAATATTTGGTAAATATCGGAATGAATACTTTAGAGGCCATAAATAATGGATTCCATCTATCTTTCCTAGGTGCTGCAATTATCTCTGCAATAGCCGCCGTTACCTCGGTAGTATTCATAAATACAAAAACAAAAAGATAGAGTGAAAAGTAATTTTATTTTTTTATTATTTTATTACAATTTACGGTAGTTGATTGGTGATTCATGCCTAGAACTTTTATCTTTAACTTTTTAGTTGTGATGTCTCCCCATCTCCTGATTAATTTGCTCATGTGACGCAAATATTTTTAGTAGTTTATTTGTCACATGATCAACTTTTTTCGAGACGACAGGCGAATCCATTCTTTGTGTTAATTCTTATTTTGATGTCATTCATTTCGCCATTTAAGACAATTCTTAAATTAATCTCACTTATTGAGCAAAACTAATA
>JAKDMR010000015.1 GCA_030452275.1 Candidatus Nitrosocosmicus sp.
AAAGGAACACGAGTCTTCAAATGTAAATGATAAAAAAATATTATATGTTCCCGATAACGAATTTCTAAAAAGCCTCTTTGTGGGATTTGGAAATAAGACTAATAATGGTCTGATTTGTGGGTTCGGAGTGATCGATAATTTTGCAAATGGAGTTCTCGAGATTAAGGCAAAAGTCGAAGAATTTGATACAATCTTCATAAGTGACACCAAATTAGATATGATATAAAATTGTCAGCTTGAGTCACATGTTGCTAATAAGGCCTACCTAATTTAAATACAACCATCATAATATCACATAATGAATTATCCCATGGTATCACAAAGCAGAACATCTAAGTCATGCATTGTTTGTAAAATGGACCTTACACTGGTTAACACAAAGGTAAACAAGAATCAAAAATACTCTAAATACCGAGAGATAGTGTGTAATGACTGTTTTAATTTATACTATCCAAAAGAGTGATCGAATCGGGGACTTAAAGGCCTTTATTGCTTTGCGATCTTATTTACGATTTGCCCAACCATGGAAGATATTGATTGATAACAATATTTGACGGAATTATTTCAAGAAATACTTACTGCACTATATTCTTTACCATTCAATCATGACAATAACCACTTAATAATTTTTTTAAAAATTGATTTAAATCGATATTAGTAAATAGATGAAACTTTACTTATGCCAGGTTTTGCTTTCATTAATTCAAAGAAGTTAATAGATCTCATTAAAATCATACAAAACGTGTTAGCAGATTATTCTACTCATCCTATCAGAGGACTAGGTATTCACCTGGGAGGAGGGGTTGGAACTGAAAAATATGTTTGATGGCTATGCATCTGTCGCAATTACAGGCAAATTGTTAAAAAGGATTGTTGGGGCTTACTCATATGTGCTAAGCGAGCCTAGCAGGTTTGAAGGCCTACTCAAAGATATTTACGGCTCTGAAAATAAGAAGGAAATATTTTTGCTCACCACCGCCCTTAAAGCTAGGATAACTGAAATTCAAGAGTGCAATATCGTTACTAATGATACCGAAAGTAAGATTTACAAAATGATCTCGAAATTATCCTCAGATTATGGATTGGATGAAAAATCTGCTGCGTGGGTAACTATTGCTTGGACTATTGGATTCGACCTAATGACAGAAGTGGAGTATGATAATTTAGCTAATGGTAATAGAACAGAAAAATACGCAATGCTCGGTAATTATGTTGCGAATATGGATGAGTGGACCCAACAAAGGGAAAAATCCAAGTGCACTCCAATCTCAAATTTGATAACGGTAAACACTACCAATCTAAAACAGTTATATGAAAACGGAATGATGTTACATAATCAGGGAAAATTTGCAGAAGCTTTAGAATGTTATGATAAAGCACTAGCGATAGATCCTCAGAATTCAAATGTTTTGTCAAATAAGGGATTGTCTCTTCATAATCAGGGAAAATTTGCAGAAGCTTTAGTATGTTATGATAAAGCACTAGCGATAGATCCCCAAGATGAATTCATAATCAAGAGAAGGAACAATACCAGAGAGATTTTACTTAATTCAGGCAGCAATACGGGATCTGGACAAGTTATGGGTCAAGTATCAAATTTGAATAATGGTCTAAAAAAGTCAATAAATTTGTATTTTCTGGGGATAGTAATAGCTGCAGTGTTCCTGATACTAGGTATTGCGGCATATATGATTTTCGGAACAGGTAGCAATCTTGAAGAAAATTTTCTAGGGAACACTTCCCAATTGATTAGTGATGCATCCATGAACAATATCGATCTAATAAATGAGGGATCAGAATCACCGAGTATTACCTCTCATAAAGAATCAATTTCAGACTTCACAAATAATATAGAGAAAGAATTGAATCTTCAGATAAATAGTGAAAACCAGTCCCTTTTGCAAAGTGTTAATGAATCAGGGTCATCCTCCAATTCTGGCAATTCACAGAGTAATGACATAGAAGTGGATAGTTTAAATGGAGTAAATCAAAAGGTAGATAATTTTAAGACAGAGCTCGGTAAAGCAATGAAAAGTAACTTTAGCTGATAAAACAACAACATGTAAAAGAAACAGATCTTTTGGTTTTTTCCTCCCAACATAAAGCGGGTAACAGTCTATATATGATATATGAAGCCAAGAGTTATATCATCACCACTCCCTTCGCGAGAGGTTTGTCTTAATATTTCGTAAAGATTCTCGCTCAAGTATGAATAACCGAATTCCTCCAATAGGGCTAAATAATCTAGTCCGATTTTAAGAAAGCCAGATTCATTGGTAAAGGAATTGCAATATCCGTCCGTAGATAATAATATCAACTTCGGCTTTAGAGCGTGAAAGTCAAATATGCCAGTCTTGAATTCTAACCAACTATCATCCATGCAAAGCGATTCGGTATGAATAATGGAATCTATTGATGATTTGTCATTTAAATCACTGTTGTTATTGGAAAACATATTCCGTACGTTCTTGTCATTGTCAACTATCAATATGTTACCATCACCAAGTTGAAAAAATATAAAATAGTTTTTCGTAATTACTGCTGTCAATAGGGTGGATCCATAAGCGATTTTTGGATTGTTAATTATTTTTTCTAAAATGAGTGGACCTTTCTTTTTTAGTATGAGATCCACCTCGTTGTTTGAAAAAGGATGTTTATACATATGATATCGCACTCCATCCATCCAGTTGTGAACCAATAGACGCGGTATAGAGTATCTTATAATATCCTTTACCTGCGAAACATTATTGATTTCAATTGGTTGATTATGAAAAAGTTCAAATAAAGTTTCTACCGTAGTTTTGACGGCAATTTGTGAACCGACTTTGCTCCTAAAATGTATATCACTCCCATGTCCGTCGGCAACCGACATGACTATGGTATTAGAGGTGTAAGATTGTTTCCATTGAATTGAATCCTGATTCGAATAACTAGTTCGTGAATGTAGTTCTCCCTTTACACTTTCGCTATCCACCAACCACCTTTTCGAATTTGATATTATACTTTTATCAACGACTTGTGCACTATTTATTTCGGTCATAAACCATTTATCCTTAGTAGCAAACAATACCCTTAGAGCTGCCAAAGTCTATTTGAGTGTCTGGCACTAACGAGAAACTTTGTTTTGAATAAACTTCAATAGCATCACCATTTGCCTTTCCAACTTTCCAAGTATTCTTGGAAAGATTCCTCAATCCCCAAACCTGAGGATCAGTTGGATGTCTAGAGACTTCTGCTACCGGACTTGAGAAATCATATTTGCGATCCGGATCTATATGATGAGGAAATATTTTAGTATCATGATTTAAGGCAATATACGATCGGTCATCAATTTGAATATTTAAAATGCGAGTATTCATAGTTTTACATTTTGGATTCCAACAAACTGAATTGTTTTGTACCCTCTCAACAGTGCTGTTTTGCTTCGGAACATTAATTTCATGATTAATGCCCCCGAGTTCTACTGGTAACTTTAATTTTTCAAAAACCGAAGAATCAGTAACTAGAAAATTCTCAGATCCACAATGTCTGCAATAATATATAGAATCTCGTAATGCAAGCAAAGCAATTTGCCATTCAGTTTCTCTGACCCTTCCATGCGTTGGATCCTTGATACCATTGGTAAAGGCTCTTACGAAAATTCTCTTAACAAAATCGGGATAAATATCCCAAAATATTAATGCATTAGCATGATAAGCAGGATCAGGATAATTGGAATCATTGTTTGGATCAAAGATGAAAAGTGGTTCGAATCCGTATAGTTTAGACATTGAAGGTAGATCAAGACTTTTGATAGAACTTTCAATTTTACCTTCTAATGGGTGGTTTAGGAACAAAATATAAAATAGTATTATTGCTAATGAATATAAATCGGTTTGTGTATTTGGTAAAGCTTTTCCAACTATTATTTCTGGAGCCATGAATTTAGGGGTGCCTATTACGTTGCCCTTATCTTCTCCATTTATTACAATGTTGTCTGTATCACCTATGCGTATTTCTCCATTTTCAGGATCAAAATAAATATTATTTAAGGACAAATCCTGATAGCAAAGGCCTTTTGAATGCAATAGATGAAAACTTTGTACCAATTCAAAACAGGCGGTCAGCAACACTTTAAAGGAAGGATCGACTTTCCTAGACAACCAAAAACTAAAACTTTTAAATCTGGAATCCTTCATGGACATTACATATCCAAATCCTTCTTTTTTTGAAGCATTGACTAGTGCCAATGGCCAAAGGAACCTATTACTTGGAGACCCTTTTTGAATTAGAGATTTGAGTATATCATATTGCTCAGTAGTAGCCATGGAAGGAAAATACCACTTTAATACAAGAGGGGAATTATCTGGACTGATTAATGAATATACCTTACCTTGAGTACCTGAACCCAATCCTTTTTCTACATTGCAAACTATGTTTAAGCCGTTTATGTGGACAGGCTCACCCGCGTGAAACTCGTGCGTATTGTTCACTTGCTTGGTCTTTGAAATCAAAATTATTTACCACACGTCAGTAGATCCCGATAACATTTCAGGAGGTTTAGGTATATCGACGTTAGAAATAAAGCCATCATAGTTTTTTTGTTGGCTCTTAGGCCTAGCTGAAGCTGTCTGCACGACCGTCGATACCCATTTTATATATTTTGTAAGTGATTCGGGGTTCCGTGCCAACAGCGGCTGTCTTTCATTGTCTCCAATAAATCTTTGGAGAATATCCATGTTTGCGTCCTCACCGATTGCGATAGATACTCGAATTGCCTTTCGACCCCATGGCTCTGACAATAATTTTTCTAGACCATCTTTAAAATTATCGGTGGGCTGTCCATCAGAGAGCAATACCAATACTGGTGGTAATCCTCTTTCCGTCATCGGAGGTATACGCAAGATTTCAGAAAGCAGAAGGAAGGCTTGTCCCAAATCAGTTTCACCTTTTGCTTCAATATCAGTCCATTTGAATTCATTTACTTTTGTAGGTGCAATAATCCATTGTGCACCTGTGGAAAACCTTAGTGCACTTATTAACAAATTCGCTTGGATATTGTTTTCAGATTCTCTTTGCATATGAGGAATGGCCTCTTTGATGGCATAATTCAAGGCTTGGATCTTTCCATCATCTCTCATAGACCCCGAGCAATCTACAATCCATATAAAATGTAGTTCTCTTTTTGAAATTTCACCGCCTGGAAGAGTCATAAAAATCAAAAAAAATAGATGGATAATATTTATAACAATTTCACCTAAAAGTATCATAGATTTCTTAAGAAGAATTATCTTTAAAAAATGACTATGTTCCCAGTTAAGAAAAACTGAGGAAAAATAAATATTTCAGTACAAACCTTAATTCATTACAAAAATATTTTATGATTCTCATGAACCGTTTGAATAAGGTAAATCCCGGAGTATCATAATATATTCCGATACCAAACTAAATTAACACAATTTACAAGTATTCAAAAATGTTCTGAGAATTGACGTGAAATTTCTTGAGATCTAGGGAGAAATTGGTGCAAAGTTATAGGTAAATTGATATAACAAAACAAGACAAACCTAATGATCAAAATAACCGGATCTTACTGCCATATTTACAAATAATGGTACGACTATCAAGAAATTTTGAATTTTTTGAATGTGAACTAGTGATATTTTTATTCGGACCTATCTTTACAAGAAGAACTGATACTATTTTTAAAATTATTTATGGATTCGATACCCTCTTTTCCTTTCACGATCATTTTGTTAATAGTTTTACCGGTCGTATTTACCATTGTTGGTAACTCATTAACGACGTTCCTTGCCAAATCAAGGACCTGTTTGAAGGATGTTTCAGAATCTTTTATGTTACCACGAGAGTTCCTTTCAATTGAATCCCTAATGGCTCTTGTGACGTCACTCTCTGATTCATCTAAATTGTAGCGATTAGATCTGGTTATGTCTTTAGCATCAGTATTCTTATTAATTCCATCGATATTATTTTCATCCTTATAGCTGTCGAAAATTTCTTGTACCATATTTTAAGAATATGGTACAAATATTTAACCTGTTTCCAACTTAGTTAAATAATAAAGCTTTATAAAAAACACAATTAAAAGTGAGTAGGGTAGCCCGTTAGTACCAACGTGAATAAAAGGCCCCATTTCAAATCCTCCCAAATCCATCACGTAGACGTAACAGCACGGCTGCGATGCCTTAGGGTTGCTCCCTCCCGGACCTCACCCATTTCAACAATCCACAGTCAATTTTACACCTTCATGTAAGTTGCTGCTCATAGCCATCCGATACGGCATGATTTCATCCTAGTCGAATGAGCGGGTACCTCCCATTCACGAATTTACCTAACGGTTACTGATCCCGACATAAAGCCGATTTTCGGTACGGGGTACGGCTAGCACCCCGATCCTACCTACCCCGATAATCAATATCGCCAATTCAAATATAATTTTATTGGATGACGTTGTTCTAAGATCTAAATAATATTTTTTGGATGGGATTCATTCATGAACAAAAGGTAAAATAATTTTTCTAGAAAAAATAAGAAATGTAGATCTACATCATTCCGTCCATGCCTGGAGGCATTCCACCCATTCCGCCTGGAGGCATTCCACCTCCACCAGCCGATTTACTTGAAGCAATTACATCATCAATTCTCAATAACATGGATGCTACTTCAGTAGCAGACTTGATAATCTGTTCTTTCACTGCCAACGGTTCAAATATTTCAAGTTTGGCCATGTCTGCAATTCGTGAATTACGTGCATCAATTCCGGCCCATTTTGATCCCTTATTTTGCTTAGATCGCAATTCAGCCAATGTATCAATTTGGTTCATGCCCGCATTTTCAGCAAGTGTTAAGGGGATAATTTCCAATGCTTCAGCAAATTTTTCAGCTGCCAATTGTTCTCTGCCAGTCAGTGTATTAGTCCATTCTCTTAATTTACTAGAAACATATGCCTCAGGTGATCCGCCTCCAGCCACTATCAAGGGTTTTTCCAAAACATCTTTGGTCACCATAAGTGCATCATGTACGGAACGGTCTGCCTCATCAACCACTCTTTGGGACCCGCCGCGTATCAAGATGGTTACAGCTTTTGGATTTTTGCACCCTTCTATGAATACCCACTTGTCAGTTTCAACTTTCCTTTCTTCTACGAGATCAGCAGCTCCCAAATCCTTACTGGTCAAGTCATCGAGGTTGTTGATAACTCTTGCACCTGTAGCTCGGGATAGCTTGGTCATGTCACTCTCTTTCACACGTCTAACCGTCAAAACATTAGCTTTAGCAAGATAGTGTTGTGCGATGTCATCCAATCCTTTTTGACATATTACCACATTAGCCCCAGAGCCAGTTATCTTTTCAACCATGGTCTTTAACATGGTATTTTCTTCATCAAGGAATCTCTTCATTTGTTCCGGGGACGTAATGTTTAATTTTGCGTCGAATTCAGTCTTTTCTATTTCCAATGCAGAGTTAATCAATGCTATCTTAGCTTTTTCAGCTCTCTTGGGCATTCCTCCATGAACTACCTCCTTATCCAAAACAATTCCTTTTATCAATTTTGTATCTTTAATAGAACCACCAGATTTCTTTTCAACCTTGATGTCATCCAAATCGACCTTTGTAGATCCGTTTCTAGATTCGGATACTTGTTGAGCAGCTGTGACAACAATATTAGCCAGGTCACCTGATTCCTTTGAAACTAGTTTAGTTTGCATTGATGTCTTTGCTATTCTTATTAATTGCTCTTTCTCGTTATTTGTTACTTTGATAGCGATATTGTTTAAAAGTTCTATTGACTTGACAGCACATTTTCTGTACCCATCTACAATCACCGTCGGGTGAACATTTTTCGTAATCAACTCTTCTGCTTTTTCAATTAAAGAACCCGCTAAAACAACTACGGAAGTGGTGCCGTCCCCCACCTCATTATCTGTTGCCTTGCTTATTTCCACCATCATCTTGGCAGCAGGATGTTGAACATCAATTTCCTTCAATATAGTTGCACCATCATTAGTAATAGTGACATCACCTAACGAATCTACAAGCATTTTATCCATGCCTCTAGGACCTAAACTAGTTCGTACTATTTCTGCGACTGTTTTTGCTGCATTTATGTTATTTTTCTGTGCTTCTCTTCCTTTAGTTTCACTTGCGCCTTCTTTTAATATTAAAACGGGCATTCCGCCTGCTGATCCTGTTTGAATTGACATATTTCCATCATTCACCTTAAAATTATAGTTTACTCTGCAGTCGTTGGTATATTTTAAACTTACTTAAATAAAATTAATTTATTTGAAAAAAATAAAAAAGTCAGGATAGCAAAGAATTGTATTTGCCAGCCGAAATATCTTGATATATCTCATTTGCCACCTTATCTTCCACTTTTATACCCAAGCTCAGACAGGTGCCTATGATTTCCTTTGAAGATGATTTTACCGTTTGTGCGTACGAAACATCAAGTTTCATTTTTGATATTTTGACAATTCCCTCCATCGAGATATTACCTACAAAATTAGTACCAGCAGTTCCAGACCCTTTGGTAATTCCAGACTCCTTAAAAATAAGGGCAGCAGTAGGGGGCATTCCCACTTCAACTGTGAATTGTTTGGTCTCGGTGTCTACTTCCACTTTAACTGGAACTTTCATCCCCGGAAAATCTTTGGTTTTTTCGTTTATAGTATTAACAACCTGTAAAATGTTAATTCCAAGTGGTCCCAGAGCAGGTCCCAAAGGTGGCCCCGCGCTAGCTTCGCCTCCACTTACTAATGCATTCACAACTTTTTTTTCACTCATAAGATATTACAAACAGACTAACGTAAAAACCACTTATAATTCTATAAAGACTTTTTTAAATAATTGGCGTCAACGGTTACAGGAATTTGATATGGAGAATCAAGTAAAACTACTGTTGCTTCTTGCTTTTCATAATCAACTCTCATTATTTTGGCTTTCATGGATTTGAACGGTCCAGCAATAATCTCCACTGTGTCATCGATAATTAGTTCGGTGACTACTGGTTTCTTGATGAGATAACCCTCTAGATCCTTAAAGGGAAGCTCGCCCCTTATTTGTCCCCGTATATGTCGGATTCCGTGCATAGCTTCATACGCGATATTTGAATCTACTGCTTCAACGATTACATAACCCTTAAAATTTTCCAAAAATAAAACTGAATATATACCATCTATTTTCTTTGAATGTAGCCTACTCTGAAGCATCGATGCTATCATGCTTTCTTGACCACCAGCTACCCTAACAACAAAAAATTTTGAATCACTATCCTCTTCGTTTGACAACAGAGTAGCATCCTCAGTTTGACTTTCAGAATCTTTTGATCCCTTCACACTGGTTTTAGATTCCTTAGCACCTAAATTATCATCTTTTGCCCTCTTTGTATTGTTCTTATTAGTCGACTTGGTCTTGATTGATTTTTTTTCATCCTTAGCCTCATCAAGATCATCGACAGCCTCAATTTTATCGGATTTATCATTATCATTATTATACTTATCATCATTCAAGTCAATCAAATCCAAATCATCATCGTCTTTGCGGAGGTTTTTTGGCATATTTATAGAATCATTAAACGTATTTGTTTTGGAATTTATAAGTTTATAACATTTGCTTCAAATATCCATTTAAGATATTTATCGTACAGGAATAAGAAATAAATCCAAATCAAAATCTCTAGTCTTTCTTGATAAGTGAGTTTACAATCATAACATCTTCCAAAGATATTGCCAGTTTTACCATGCTAAGCTATTTGAAAAATGAGGTAGGGTTTGAGGACACTTTTTATCCCAAAGATCATACCAAAGTCGAGATTGACAAAAATCAAGACTTAAAAACTCCTGATCCCAAAATTAAGTTTCTTAGATCCAATGAATATCACAACCTGGATTTAGTTGTAACAGACGAAGAATTAATTCACTTAAGAAACATTAACAAATTTGAATTTCCAAATAGTGTAATGATCTTCTTGTCTAAACATGCATCAAAGAGTAAAATACCCGCATTGACATCCCACTTTACAGGAAATTTTTCAACAGATAATTCGCTAGGTGGGGCAGCACATGAGATAGGTATAGCCTACCCTAGTTTTCAAAAGGAGTATATGAAAAAATTATATTCAATGAAAAACAGCTTACCCAAATATGATCTAACTATTGAATCTTCTCATCACGGACCAACATCATCTTCAAATCCTATCTTGTTCATCGAGATAGGGTCTTCTGAAGAAGAATGGAATAACAAGAAAACAGCCAAGGTGGTTTGTGAGTGCTTACTGCAAACGATACAAAATGCAAATAAAAAAACGAATATCGAAGAATCAGAAATCGCGATAGGGTTGGGTGGAAACCATTATCCACAAAAATTTAACAATCTAATTCTAACTTCGAATGTAGCCTTCGCCTCTATTGCTAGTAAACATAATTTGCGATTCATAAATACCGAAATGCTAGAACAAATGTGGAAAAAAAGCATTGAAAAGGTAACCAGTATATATATTGACAAGAAAGGAATGGGTAGTGAAAAGGATAGAATATTATCCCTCCTAAGAACGCAAGAATTAGAGACAAAGTACATATGATCTCACTGTATAGTTTTTTTATTCTTATTTCAAAGAATTGTAATGTTTAATTAAATCAAAAATTATTCACTAAACGACTTAAAAGTTGTAACCTCAAGGTAGGTTATTAGAATTATGCATAAGGTCACATCCACTATCCCAAACCTAGATTAACCATCCTGCAAATAATAAATCAAGAAGCAAAATGAAGAAGGACGGGATCCTCATTGATTCAAGTCATGACAAACCTTTGATGGTTGTAACTTCAGTTTTAAAAAATCAAAATGAAGTATTGGTATTACGTAGAAGTATTAAAGTTAAAACTATGCAAGATAAGTGGGCGGGGATTAGTGGATATCTTGAAAAAAATGAAGATTTACTTTCCAGAGCATTGACAGAAATCTCTGAAGAAACAAGAATAAACAAAGATGAATTAATTTTAAGAAAAATATTCAATCAACTAAATGTTCAAATTCACAATGAATTGCTCTTAATCATCCAACCTTTCTGTTTTGTTTCGAACACCAGGAAAGTAGCATTGGATTGGGAACATTCAGACTACGCTTGGATCAATCATAAGGAATTGGACAATTTTGATTTCGTTCCCAGATTTAAAGAAATCATTACCAGGTGCCTTAAAGAATTACGATAATACAAATTGTCAAAAGGTCAGAATTGTCGTGATTGAAAAAAAATAAGATAATGAAATACTATTTTAGTGGATTTTTGATATCTTAACCAGTTCTCTAAGATGAGACAAGGAACGTACTTGAGCGCCATTTACCTTTTTATACAGTGCCCAAAATTGTACATTCGTTATATCCTTTCTCTCTTTTAATATCTTTAAATGCCTTCTCATCGACCGTACCTTGATAACATATACTTCCTTTTTGCCAACTCGAGCTGTCTTTTTCCCTTTTTTGGATCCTGGACCAGTTCCATGTTTTTTCTTAGTTGCGAGTTTAGTTCTTGTTCGACCCCTAGAAGTGCCTTTAACTTTTGCGGTCCAAATTGACCCATTACTTATCAAAGATCTTATGTTTTCTCGTGTAATTGAGTCGGCCACATCATCTAATTTGTCAGGCTCAAATCTTACTCTATTAACCCCAACTCCAAGAATTCGGGAAGCTAGTTCTCTTTTTTTATGTATATTTACTACCATTTATAACACTACTTTTGATTTTTCTTCACGGTTGAAGATTTGGATGAATTTTTCTTCACGGTTGAAGATTTGGATGGATCGGATTCAGATTTTTTTCCGTTTATTAGTTTGATTCCCATTGACTCTGCTTTTGAAATAATCTCTAGTCTTTTCTTGTTTCCAACTGTATGAGCTATGCGGGCTGCATCCTTAGTATTATCCAACAGCATCAAATCCTTTATGTTGTGAACCAGATTATCAACATAACCAGAAGGATGTAATCCGCGCGATATTTTAGGGCCACGGTAACCAATTTTTACTAATGGCGGCACTCCTGAGACTTGCTTTCTCATCTTATTGTCAACGCCCTTGGGTTTTCTCCAGTTTACAGCTAATCTTTTGTATCTCCAGCTTTCTTGTCTCTTAAATTTGGGACGATGCTCTGAAACCTTTTTACGTTGTTCAAGGAGATCATTATTGATTACCATAATACCGTTTTATTCTACTTAGAATAAATAAATATGTTTCCGATTGATGCCAAACAGGTCCATATAGTAATTGTGTTAGTTAGTCCCTAAAAAATTATTAGGCATAATGCTAGGCCCTAGCACCGGAAAAAGAAAAGGGAAAAGGATAAAAGGTTTCATATACACAATTGATTAATGAATAAATACGAACTACCTCCTCTTCCATACAGCTATGATGCATTAGAACCACATATAGATGCAAAAACTATGGAAATCCATTATACAAAACATCATCAAACATATACCAACAATCTTAACGCGGCTCTTGAAAAATGTCCTCAAGATATTCAGAATAAGGATATAATAGAAATACTTAGTGACTTAGGGAATGTACCCAATGATTTAAAATCAGCAATAAACTTTAATGGCGGTGGGTTTGATAATCATCGAATTTTTTGGAACAATTTAACTCCAAATGGCGGAGGGGAACCACAAGGATCTATTGCAGAGGCAATAAATAATTCATTTGGAAGTTTTTCAGCATTTAAGGAAAAGTTTACTGCAAGTACAGTAGGTATTCAAGGAAGCGGTTGGGGATGGCTAGTATTTGACCCCAAGAACAACAAAGTAGACTATAAATCCATGTCTAATCAAACCAGTCCCAGGACAGAAAATCTCGTACCATTGTTAGGGTGTGATGTGTGGGAACATGCTTATTATCTCAATTATCAGAATAAAAGACCCGACTATGTCAATGCATGGTGGAATCTGATAAATTGGGAAGATGTAAACAATAGGTATGCAAAATCGAAATAACCTATTTTTTGTTGAGAAAAACAACTCCTTTGTTAGTTAATAACGTCGATTTTTCCAAACCCTTCTCTAATTGTGGTATTAACATTCATTGTATAATTATAGATTATCCCGGAATACTTGATTAGAATTGGCATAATGTCATCCAAGTTCTTACTCAAGTAGAAACCGGGACAATCGCCTGTAAGTTGAAATGAGGCATGGACAGATACTAGATTCTTTTCATTTTGACTCCAAGAAAAAAAAGGATATAGCCAACAAACTCCAGGCTTATCCGGATGGAGCTGACATGCTCCACATTCATTTAGAAATCGGCACGCAATAGGGTGACCATTGTCAGTTTCATTTTCTGATTGCTTTCTCTTCAAATTAAGCATGGTTAAAGTGGTTATTACCTGAGAGTTTGAACCTGAAGCGGAATCATTATCCCACGTTGCTACATAAGTTTCATTTCGTATAAAGGACGATTGGGAAGCATATCCCATATGTTTTGCAATATTGGCTATATCTCCCGATGTTAAGGGTAACCGTCCTTGCTTTTCACAGCAGTTATGACAATCAGGCCACAGACAATCCCACAATAAAAAAAGAGATGATTCAGATAAGAAAGGGATATGATACGTGACCTGGCTTATCTTGATTGTAAAATCTTGAACGTCTGTACGTTTTCCAAGATGTACATCTCTAACTATTGGATCTATCTTCCATTTTTTTGAAAGCTCATCTAGTGCAGGGGAGACATCATTAACTCTTTCCTCTTCCCCATGAGAAAATGACATGTATGTAGAATTATAAAACCGGATGTTTAAATGTGACTATGATATCAAGTCCATTAGTAAAGATCAAAACACAGGGAAAATGACATTAGAGAATTACAAACAAAAGGAAAGGAAAAAAGGAAAACATGCGTCATCGACTGAAAATCGCCGGTTGGTATGGGAATACGTGATCTGGCCACTAATACTAGAAGTTAACAGAAACTATTTTACTTTGCAAGAATATCACATCAAGAGAGATTGCGTATGCGAAAACAAAGATATTTTGCCTTCTAAGGTTGCGGGAGGGTTTGTGTCACTATTGGTTAAAGGCATCCTAGTGCGGGAAAAGAACATTTATTCAATTCATTATAAATTGATCCCATATATGAGAAAAAAAGTTCATCTCGATTATGGAACGGTAATTAGAGAGATAAATACTAAAAAATAGACACAACATTATTCTTTAGTTGACAAGTATTTTCATTTGATTAGAGATAAAATAAAATAATGGAAACAAATATCACAAAGTGTAGCTCGTGAAGCCCGGTGGAACCATAGAAAAAATGGTGCCGAATCTAGCGGTCAAACTTCAAAGGACTAAGGATTCCAGGCTCTGAATCTTATAGAAAAGAAACCTGGAGACAGCAGTTCGAATCTGCTCCGGGCTACATTTAGATGGATGTAAGAAAACTCCTTTGGATCAATTATTAGAAAAAGAGTCTATTTCAAATTAGGGCCCGCTTTTATAATTTCTTCAGAGATGGGGCCAAATTTCCTGAAATTATTGATGAATAATTTAGCAAGTCTTTTGGCAGAAAAGTCATATTGATTCTTGTCATGCCAAGTATTTCGAGGATTTAATATAGAAGCAGGAATGTCATAACATGACGTGGGGTAATCGAGATTAAACGTTTCGTGTGTATCACATGGAATGTCATCGAGTGTGCCTTTGATAGCTGCAGAAACCATCCGCCTAGTATATTTTAGTTCTATCCTTTTCCCTATCCCATAAGGACCACCCGACCAGCCGGTATTGATCAAATAGACTTTTGAATTATATTTGGTTATTTTTTCTCCAAGTAACTTTGCGTATTCTACAGCTCTTAAGGGCATGAAAGGGGCTCCAAAACATTGAGAAAATGTCTCTTTTGGTTCGGTAATTCCTCGTTCGGTGCCTGCCAATTTGCTGGTGTACCCCGACATGAAATGATACATAGCACCCCCTTTTGATAATTTAGATATTGGAGGAAGGACCCCAAAGGCATCTGCAGTAAGAAAAATTATGACGGACGGATGACCGCAAATACTCGGGATAACCGCCCCAGGTATAAAATTTAAAGGATATACAACACGGGTATTTTCTGTCAAACTACCATCTGTAAAATCAGGTTCTCTTGAAAAAGGATCAATAACAACATTCTCCATTACGGAACCAAACTTAATTGCATTCCATATTTGTGGTTCCTTGTCTTTGTTAAGATTGATGCATTTAGCATAACAACCTCCTTCAAAATTAAAAATACCATTATCAGACCAACCATGTTCATCGTCTCCCACTAATCGTCGATTTTCATCAGCTGAAAGGGTTGTTTTTCCTGTTCCCGATAAACCAAAAAACAGGGTTGACTTGTCATCTTTACCCAAATTTGCGGAACAATGCATAGGAAATATGCCCTTTGTAGGTAAAAGAAAATTCATAACTGAGAACATGGATTTCTTTATTTCACCAGCATAGGAAGTCGACCCCATTAGGATCAATTTTCTCTTGAAACTAAGGATTATGAAAGTTTCAGATTTTGTTCCTTCTAACTCTGGAATAGATGCAAAATCATTAATTGACAACAAAGTAAAATCAGGTTTAAAATTAGACAATTCTTCTTGTGATGCATTTATGAAAATTTGGGTTGCAAATAGACTATGCCATGCTCTGTCCGTAATGACCCTTATCGATAGCCTAGAAGAGATATCAGATCCAACAAATCCATCGAAAGTGTAGAGCTTCTCCCCTAAATTATGATCGTGGATATACTTTGACATACGATCGAATATTTTTTCAAAATTTTCTTCAGAAATAGGATGATTAACTTTACCCCAATCTACCGAGTCGGCAGTAATTTCATCCTTGACAATAAATTTATCCTCAGGTGAACGACCGGTAAATTTTCCGGTTTTGACCGATAACGAACCGGTAGATGACAGCTTACCCTCATCATTTAGAATAGCTGATTCAACTAATAGGGGAACTGTTAAATTTCTTCGCCCCTCATTAATTGTAAAGTCCATCTTATAATTCTGCTTCATAATACCAATAGTTATAATCTTTGGGGTAGATTGTTATTAAAGATATGGAAAATAAATTATAAAAAATTTTTTTTTAGAAAAATTTTAAAAAGAGGTCAAACCAACGCCG
>JAKDMR010000245.1 GCA_030452275.1 Candidatus Nitrosocosmicus sp.
GTTTTAGTCATACCAAAGAATGGATATTTGGATACAAACTTCACCTGGTATGTAAACTGATCCTTCTACTTCAACTATTGTACCTCTATCAGCTGATGTTACAACGGCTAACGTGTCTGACAAACCTGTTTATCCAGATGTAATATCATATTTACCTCCAGAAACATTAAAGAAAATTCATTTCATGGTAGCAGATTCCGGATATGATGATAAGAAACTGTATGATCTAAGCATGACCAAGCGATTTCATCTTGTATGTCCTGTTAGAAGATACAAAAAGACTAAAGTAGAAAGACTGAAACTGATTGATTTCTATGAGTCTGCATTGGGTCAAGTAATCTACTCAAAGAGAAGCACTTCTATAGAACCGCTGATAGAACACATCAAATCAGTCTTTAGGATAGACCCGGTACCTGCAATAGGATGTGATAAGGTACGCAGTATCGTGTTACTGTCTGTATTGCTTTACCAGATGCTTGTTTATCATAACTGCAAGATGTAACAAGATAATCCACGAAGAGCAATCAAATACATGATAGGGTGTTAGTCAATCAAGAAACCAAAATAAATTATTAAAATGAATTATGACCCACACTCAACTATCTACCTACCTACCTACCTACCTAAACTGACATACATTAGTTCGTAGATCTAAACAGATACTTTTTTATGTCCAGGTTGAACCTTCTTTGCCTATAGAGGTTAGAGATTGCTTGTTTAACCGGTGAGAAACTAGAATAGTAGTTTGATAGTATGTTGCATTTACCCTGTCTCCAACATTCTTCAACAGCATTAAGGAACGCTGAACCCACAGGAAAATACTCTACTTTTATCGTCTCTATATTCTGTTGAAAGTACTCTTCCACCTTCTTCGATCTGTGTTAATTTGCTCTGTCTAAAAATATGATAAATTTATAGAATTTCTTTTTTTACCTGTTGTAGTATGCTATGAACAACTGACTGTCAAATCTTTCATTCTGTCTGAAAAGCTGTTTACCAACCAAAGATAGTGCCCCATACATGATTGTTTTTTCATGAGAACCGGTGACTGTTACCATGGGTCTTTTCTCTCTTGTGATCCATTTTCTTCTTTTTACCATGATGGAGTCGTGAATGAAGATCGACTCGTCCTGTACAAGCAAATTCCAGCCTCTTTTAAGCCTGCCAAGCACATTTTTTACCCTTTTTTAAAATATTCGATTTCCTTCTCAGATGCCCTTTTAACAAATTTTTTCTCAGGCACTTTGAGTGAAAATCCCCACTGGTAAAGCAGTCTTCCAATATGATCTTTATGGTACTTGATGTCTGTCTTCTTTTGAATAAGATCCATTACCTCTTTGGTATCCCATCCTGTGTTGCTAGAGGATAGTTCCTGTTTTATAATTACGATTTCCTCTTCATCCATAAAGGATGGTCTTCCGCTTCTTGGTTTGTCCATTAGACCTCTCATCCCTTCATCGTTGTATCTTTTGTACCATTTGCAAGCCCGTGCTCTTAATTTATGCAATTCACTGGCTACCAATTCAACATGCTGGTTATCAGATGATACTCTGATTATTAGCAATAGTCTTTCCTTTACAAATGCATCATGTTCAATCCTGTAGGCCATGTCTAAAGCATCCGAGTTCAACTACATGGTTATTAATAGCCATTAACCAGCTAAAAATCTATCTACGAAATTATGCATGTGAGTATACCTAGATTAGTGTCAACTATTATCCATTTTTTCTAACTTTACCAAAAATAAGAATCGTATTCATATTTTGATGATTGCAAAGGTTATAATTTTATCCATGATACAGAAAATTGTGTTTGATGATCAAATATTAAATCTCTTAAATGGAAGGAATTTTGCTTCTCTTGCCACCATAATGCCTAGTGGTTTCCCTCAAGTCACCCCTATTTGGATTGATTATGATGAGAATCATGATTTATTAGTAAACATAGCTCTGGGAAGATCAAAGGAGAAAAATACCGCCATAAATGATAAAGTAGGCCTATCAATATTTAGCATGACAAACCCATACGAAACTGTATCAATTATAGGGAACGTGATCGATAAGACCACCGAAGGGGCCATCGATCATTTCAATAAACTGTCAAAAAAATATTTGAACTTAGATAAATACCCAATGAGTAAACCAGAGGAAGAACGAGTAATATTAAGAATCAGACCAAAAAAAATCGTTTACGTTTCAATACCCTTATCTACATATGTGTGAATTAATGCTGTTTACACTATTCCTGAAGTTACTATAGACGCCATTAGGCAACCCAAAACACCCGAGATCTCACATCCTACAATAGTACCGGAGAGGATACCGGTAATCCATTCCTTTTGCTCATTAATGTCATATGGAAGGTTGGGATATTCTTGAATCCTATGAATGATACCATCTGAATTTACTAATAAATCAACACTCTTTGAAGTTATATTTACAATGGAAACAGCGATTGGGCTAGAATCCTTTATGGCTTCTAATTCTTTAATTTTAGCATGAAGGGTTATTCCTAATGATGCAGTCGAATTTGTCTGATTAATATTATTAAATATGTCGGTTATTAGAGTTAGTTCGGAGGGTTTGATACTGTTTTTCAACAACAGACTTTGTAAATAAATGATTGCTGTCTTTGTGTGATTGGTATTTATGTCTGCGGAATTAATGATTGATATTTGCCTTAAGGATTTTTCATATATTTTGTCCACATTTGAAGCCAAATCTTTATTATCTATGATAAAATTACTCGTATTGTATGTAATACAATTAGGTGGACATTCGCTACACTGCGACGTTGTATATTCTATCAGACAGTTAATATAACCAGGAAGAATCGTTGAATTTGACGGAAAAGGTTTTGATACGTTTACCAAAGATTGACTTGTTTGAGTTATAGACAAAGTCAATATAATTGAAGCAAATAATGTAAATGCTATAATATGGATCGCTCCTGTGTTCATATCATTAGTTTCTGTTAATTATTAGATAAATTTGTTTTTTTTAAATCACATTGCGGTTAGCTAATTGACTATTGGGAATGTCATATCCCTCTCATTTCCCATATCATGGTCCAAATTCTTCTCGTTATTCTATATGTCAATAAAGTTTTCGTCCTACCTGTTACCCCTACTGACTGCTTTTTTGTTTTGAATATCGCCAAGTACTAGAGCCATCTAAAGAAAATTTAGATCAAATTTCTCCTCCGGGATCCATTGATTTCTATTACTTGATTATTGACAGAATAATAAATCTACTAGTTGTTATTCAAAAACCAATCTAAGGTGCTCGTATCATATGGATGTCATATGATTATGACCTGTAGTACTATTCTTAATTTACTTTATCACATTATCCATAGTTAAAAGCAATTTGACCATCTTATTGGCGCTGTTAACTTAAGGATAAACCTATAGCTTGAAGATGCTCTATTTCAATTATGTTCGGTAAAAGAAACAGAACATCTTCATATGGTATAGGTCGTGCTTTGTATTTGTATTTTCTTGGATTGTCAACTAGAAATGTTGCTAAAGCAATGTTCTTTTTACACAAGGTAAAGAGAAGTCATGTTGCAATCTGGAACTGGATTCAAAAATATCGTCCTAAAAAGATCTCGTTAAACAGAAAGAAAATTGAAGAATACATAGTTGATGAAACTTTAATCAAAGTTGGTTCAGAGTTAGTATGGCTCTTGGTTGCTATTGAACCAGAAAACAAACAGATCCTCGCACTTTTTTAGCTAATAAATCCATAGAAAGAAACATGCTGATAGCAGAAAAATTTCTCTCAGGCCTGGTCAAGGTTCATGGGAAGTACCCAGTTTCTACGGATGGAGACACATGGTACCCAATGGCTTGTAGATTCTTAAACCTAAAACACCATATACATTCTCCGTATGAGAAAAGTCTGATTGAGAGAACCATGCAGTATATCAAGGATAGAACAGAAAGTTTCGATGACTATTTTCCATGTCGAAAGGAAAATTGCAAACTAGAGCATGTACAGAACTGGTTTAATCTGTTCGCTCTTATTTCTGAATGTTTCAGCTGCTAATTATAAAGGATTTCCACGAAT
>JAKDMR010000246.1 GCA_030452275.1 Candidatus Nitrosocosmicus sp.
ATTAAGAAAAGGTGCAATTAACGTTGCGAGAGAAGCCTATGCAAGAAAGGAACGGATTATCTATTAACCATAAGTCTTTGGTAAATTATGGATAACTGTGTGATTATGATTGATCTAGATCAGAATTTAAGGTTTTTGAACTAGAATTTTTACAGCTAGGATTATACTTAAAATAAGATATATGTTCAGGTTACCATATTCTTCCTGTAATAGAAAAGATTCTAATTTAATTGTAAATATTTATTTTGCAACGTAGAATATATCTATCCATGTGATCGACTCTAATTATTTCATCCATTCTTGTACTTCTAGATACTCTATTAGTCTGAGCATTTCTTGAATTCTTGCTTCTCCACCGAGCTGATTTTTACATAATTCGTAGCGATTTAACAACATTTTGTCTTCTTTGGTTGTAATAGATTTATTGGAATCAACTATATCAAAAAATTTGTCTTCTTTTCCTGTATGGTCGTCGATAAAGACAGCGTATGATTTTAAGAGTCTTGCTACTGGCTCGATTAGTTTACTGAGGTCTTTTTCTTCAATTCCTTTGTTATTCTTCCTTGCATTCTCTTTCCATTCTTTTAGTTTCTTCTTAACATATTTGCTATCCTTCTTCCTAACTCGTGTTCGATCAAAAACCTTCGAACATCTTCTGCAAAATTATATTTGTCCTTTATTTCGGGAAAGTATACCTTCTCCTCCTTACCCTGATGAAAGTTATCCACAAATTCTTCTATTATTACAGATATGATTTAAATATGCTCTATTGGAACATTTTTGTTTGAGTATAAGTTCTCGGAGCATCTCAGTGTAATGTTTCTAACTCTTCCAATTGTAACATGATCTTGTTTAAGATTCCTGGTGAAATTCAAATTTTATTATAATTGATTGATTATCTCCGGCTGCTCTTATTTTTTGTCATCATCTATAAATAAACATGCAAGATAAGTATTAAAAATATTTTGAAAATCATCGTTCCATATCTATTATCTATTTTCAACTAATACTTATTGCGTCACTTTAATATACCGACAAACCCTTAATTAAAAACATACCATGTGACATCTGGAAAGTATTTCAATAGGGGAGTAAAATCTCTTGATAATTCTGACTTGGGATTTGTTGTAAGAGAAACTCCGGATAAAATTATTGTGTTTGGTAAAGGAAATGAGAGATATGATATCCCTATAGAGGAAATACAGCAGGTTGGAGGTAATGTGCTAATAGGGCTAAATAATAATGATTTACAAAAGTATGCTAAATATAGGGACAGCCCATTACCATCAGGAAGAAAAGACCCTTGGGAATCAAACGACAGACAGGTAGATTTAGGAACTTATGAAGGAAGATACCCAAATTCTCTTTTCAATAAAGGAGTTAGAGCAAAAAACGAAGATGATGTGGGACACGTAATGAAGGAAACTAATGATAAGATTGTAGTCTTTGGAGAAAATAACAAGAGGTTTGATATACCAAAATCTGAGATATATCAAGTTGGTATGAATGTAATTTTAATAATCGATTATCCTCAGTTGGTAAAATATGAGGTCAGCAAAGATAGTCCCTTACCATCAGGAGAATCTATAGAATCGATTAATAACGAAGCGTATCCAAAGGATTATCATGGTCCACGCGAAGAATAGGCATCTCTTTTTCATCTCTAATATCCACATATTGACAACCTTAATTCCTATCTTGTGTGATAAGAGTTACTACCGCATCTGCAACCCAGGGTGCAACGAGACAAAGACCAACAATATGCTAAGTGTGGCATTACAGCACTTACAACAAAGTAAGAGAATAGCTATTGAACAGATACCCATTGAGATATGTTTTTATAGAGTATATTACTAGGCGAGAGAATATTTTAATAGAAAGAACAACTCTTAATCTTTAGAATGTTTTATAATTATTAAACGATATGACTCCTCTCAAAATCAGAAATCAATTCAACAAACTAGTAGGTTTGTTACTGCTCCATTTTCTAGATTTGGACCCAGTTCTACTGAGGGTTTAGATTTCTCATGATTGCAGAGAATTTTGACCATTATCATGCAACTTCATGTGGAGACAAGTTTCAGTAACTAAGGCGACATCGTGATCCGCAACTATGAATTATTCTGTCGGTAAATATTCGTACATTTCCTCCTTGAAATGTTTTAAAAAATTGATATTCAAGAACTATATATATTCAAAACTCTAAATATATCTATGAAATTTTCGTTTGCTAGTGCTTTTACAATATTGTTTCTTTTGGGGATTAGTTTATCATCAATTTTACCGGTCCATGGTCATGCAAGTCCAATTAGTTATGTGCCAAAACCAAATGAGATAGTTGATTCAGCTGAGGCATTACCAGATAGGGTAAGCATTACATTTACAGAAAATCCGGAACCAAGGGCCAGTAGTCTTAAAGTCATAAATTCTAATAATGAAAGAATAGATAATAATGACTTGAAAGTTTCTGAATTAGACAAATCAGTTTCAATCAGTCTCGATAAATCAAAAGTTATACCAGGTATTTACACTGCCGATTGGCTAGTGCTATCAAAGAGTGACGGTCATATAACCAAAGGAACGTATGTCTTTTCGGTAGCAGAGAATAATACTACTACTGCTAGTCAAAATCCACCTAATGATGACAAGCAACAGCAACAACCACAGATATTACAGTCAAACAATGTTACTTCCATTTATTCTAGAAACATTACAACAGATGACAATGTGATGTTAAAATTTGATATAGTCCCGTTTAAGATGGGTCAGAACACCTTTGACCTTACCACTCATTATATGAATGGTACCGCTGTTGAAAATATTAGGAATGTTTTTCTAGAATTTAATAATCCAGACAAGAATTTGGGCCCAATAGTTGATACGATGAATAAGACAAATGTAGGAAATTATTCCTCCACGGGTGCCTTTTTAAGTCAGACCGGAAACTGGGAAGTAAAGATTACAGTACAGAGGATAGGCGAATACGACATCAATCAACAATTCAATTTTGGAATAAGCAAGTAGCATATTATACTATATTTCTAAAAAAAGCCTGGCAATGTAATCTAAGAATCCAAATGAATTAGGTCAAGTTAATAAAAAAGAGAAAGATTAGGCTAATTAGACCAGATGATCTTATTTCTTTACTAATTCCTTTCCATTTTCATCAACTATTGATTGAACAGTTCCAAAGACTGGCAGTCCTTTAAAGTGATCTTCTGTCTTAGAAGGATCAATATTGATGTTTAGTATATTGCCATTTTGTAGTGTTACATGTATTGGTACACCGGTCCATCCAATATCTTCATTTGTTGTTAAATCTGCTGTTCCTCTAAACATCGTAGAGTTGCTATTTACCAGTGCAATTTTTGAAGATGGTTCACCAGTCATAAAGTTCAATTCCAGTGGTTCTACAGATCCAATTGGCATTCCAGTAGCGTTGTTCAATTTCTCAATAGTATGTTTATGTGCAGCAGTTCCATCAACCTGTGTCATTTCTATATCGACAACAAAGTTTGTCAGATTGCCCTCCGCAACATAAAGTTCCCAATCGCCTCCTAGTACCCATATTACATTCTCGGTTGAGTTATCTTCTCTACCTGCTAAAGTATCTGAGGCCAAACTAGATATTTGACCTTGAGCACGAAATGAATCAATTGCATTTCCAGTAGTATTTGAGTTATTATTAGTGCTTGTTACATTGCTAGAATTTTGAGCTAACCCTTCTTGACCTTGAAGACTTGAAGGGATCGCTATTGATAGCAAAATCGTAATAGCCGCTACAGCACCTATTGTTAAGAAATTGAGCCTAGAATATTTAATTCTGTACATTTGGGTTTCATGTATAAGATTATATATAGGTATAATATCCGTCAATTAAATTCTGTCGAATCATCATAACGAAACTACTCAAATCTCTTTAGTGATGAGTGAGACAAGTTAGGCAGCAAAAATTATACGCTTCAAAATCTATTACATATTTATAGAATGTTCGGGAGAATATTAATACTTAGAAGTGCTTTGTCGCCTAACTCAAACTATTTAGCTGGGATATAACCAATTTATCACT
>JAKDMR010000247.1 GCA_030452275.1 Candidatus Nitrosocosmicus sp.
GATTTTACAAAAATTAAGTATGAATTCTTAAATTATTAATGCGTATATGTCTTATTATGCAAGAGATCTATTGATTATTATCTATTATCGTATATTTGTATCCTCTTTCTGTAAGAAAAAGCTGTCTCTTAGATGCATACTCTTGATCAATGGTATCTTTTGAAACAACTGTGTAAAAATATGCTTGTTTTCTTGTATTTTTTGGTCTTAGAATTCTTCCAAGACGTTGGGCCTCTTCCTGTCTAGAACCAAAAGTGCCTGAAATCTGTATAGCAACATTTGCGTCTGGAAGATCAATAGCATAGTTTGCTACTTTAGACACAACCAAAAGCTTAATTTCACCATTTCTAAATAATGAATAGAGTTTTTCTCTTTTAGAATTAGGAGTTTTTCCAGTAATTATGGGTGCATTCATTAAGGAGGATATTTGAGTAAGCTGATCTACATAGTCTCCTATTATTAGTATGCTGTCATTTCCTCCTTCGTGTTCAGAGACAAGACGTTTGACAACATCAATCTTTCTTGGATTATCAGCTGCTACACGATATTTCATCCTTAAAGGAGACGTTGCATATTTCATCCTGTAATCATAATCCATCCCGATTCTGATTTCATAACATGCAGCTTCTGCTATCCAACCTTGTCTTTCAAGTTCTTTCCAGGGAGAATCAAACTTTTTCGGACCAATAAGGGAAAATACATCATCTTCCATATTGTCTTCTCTAACTAGAGTAGCTGTTAGACCCAATCGTCGTTTGGTTTGAATATCTGCAGTAATCCTAAATACAGGTGCAGGAAGTAAATGAACTTCATCGTAAATTATTAACCCCCAATTTTTTGCCCTAAATATTTCCAAGTGTGGATAAATCTTTTGCTCATGTATTTCATTGTCATCAACATCATCAACATCATCATTGTTGCCATACTTAATGTTTGTAATAGCGTTACCTACTATGTTGTCTAATTCATCGTTTTCAAGTATTCTATTATCGATGTTTCCATCTTTATTTTTTTCAACCGAGTACACCTTGTCTCCATTTCTATCTTTACTCCTAATGCCAATACTACGATTACTAGTAGTACTGTATGTCAGACACTGATATGTGGTTACAGTAATAGGTTTTATCTCCTTCATTGTTGCCATACTTAATGTTTGTAATAGCGTTACCTACTATGTTGTCTAATTCATCGTTTTCAAGTATTCTATTATCGATGTTTCCATCTTTATTTTTTTCAACCGAGTACACCTTGTCTCCATTTCTATCTTTACTCCTAATGCCAATACTACGATTACTAGTAGTACTGTATGTCAGACACTGATATGTGGTTACAGTAATAGGTTTTATCTCCTTTAAATCTCCCGTATATTCACCTATCATTTCTTTATCTATAGAGGACTTTTCTACAAGTTCTCTTATCCATTGTCTTACGCCTACCGTACTGCTTCCAATTACAAGCGTCTCTTGACAAATCTTGGACATTATATCAATACCAACAATAGTTTTTCCAGCACCACATGGTAGTACAATCACCCCGCTTCCTCCTCTTTCAGAACCTGAGACATAGAATGCTTCTGAAGCATCTTGCTGGTAACGCCTAAGATGAAATTTTTCTCCCGTAGATGCCATTTTTTCTCTTATTTCTAAAGGAAGGGGATCTCCTGTAATATATCCAACTAGATCTTCAACAGGGTATCCTATTTTTATCAAGGCGTTTTTTATTTGACCTCTAAATTCAGCGTCAGTTAACAGATTGTTAGAATCAAGCTTGTATAATACATATTTGTTAATACTTTTGTTGCTATAGATCTCAGTTATCAGTATATCATCAGATGAGCTTAAAACAAGTAAATTGATATTTGAATAACTTTTGCTATTAAGAGAAATAAGAGATTGGGAATCATTGTTGTTGATTTTTTTGCTTGATGACTGGACCTCGTTTCTCTTTTTATCTGTAATTTTTTCCAGTTTTATTTTTCCGTACCTAGAAAACCAATCACGTATATCTATTACTATATTTTGAGGAAGATGATACTTGCTAAACTTTTCTAGAACTTGTAGAACCTTATCACTTTTTAATCCCGATGCTGCAGCATTCCATATTGCAATAGGAGTGATTTTATACGTGTGAATGTGTTCTGGGGACTTTACTAATTCAGCAAATCTTGAAAGCCAGTCCCTACACTCTGGATAGGATTCGCTTTCAACTTCAAGTAGGATTGTACCATCTCCCTGTATGATCATTGGCTTTGAGGACAACTGTACTTATTACATCATTCGAGGCTAAAGTTGTTTTGTTTATGGTGTAAAAATGTCAATATATTTTTCTGCGAGTTAATAGATCTCTTGCTTATTATATTATTTGGGAAAGTAGTACAAAGATTTCTTTATGCTTGAATTCGAAGATAGAGATATTGATTTTACAGAAAAAATATAGATTCATAAATTATTAAAAGGCAAGTCTCTTAAACAAGATCGTTTTGCAACCTTTTCTTGAAAGGATCAAGATTTAATCAGGTATCCTAACTTGTCACATCGCAATAAAATCTTGGATCTGCTGCCTGATTTTATTTCTATAGTTGTTTTTCCCACTCTAGCCAGAATCTGCTTTTTTATTACTGGATCATTTAATAAAGTCTCTGCAATAATCTCGTCTTTGCAATCCAATACTTCTATGGTTTTTATTGTGATTTCTCCATATCGTTCTCCCCATGCCCTTAGTTCATGTTTAACGTTTTGGGGTATATCTGAAGGATAAGCCGCATCGGTAAGTAAAGAGACTATTTCTTGCCAAGTATAATTTCCAGTCCTAAGAGATCTAACAACACTTTCTTTAGACAAACTAAAGATTTGTACTGGATCTGCATTAGGATCCAATTTATTTTGTAAATTACAAAATTCTCTCAGATGAAAAGCAAGAGAGCGACCCTCTGACGACTGTGTTTGCAGAATCACTTCAAAGTTTGGCGTTACTGTAATAAGACCATTGTTACTAGTAGTTATAGTAGCAGTTTTTGATTGCCTCGATGAATCTGGCTTGAAATCTATAGAAATTGGAGTCTTTCCCCATCTTCCAAGCGATATTAATTCCATCTTGGAATTATTGATTTCAATGATTCCCAAAAGACATAGAGGAAATATTATCATATTAGAAATAAATTCTCTTAATATTTCGTTATCTGTTATCAAGCCTCGAGGTCCATATACATTTAAGCCAAAATCGTTTCTGAAAAGTCTTGCACCTGATTCAATCTCACACTTATCCAGCAAAGTTGATGAATAATACCAAGTATCAGGTTTTATTTCGTTCCTAATTTGTTCATAAAGTATTTGTCTTGATTTAATCTCGTCGGATCTTAGTCTTCGTATACCTGGATCAAATTCAAATATCTTAGATTTGAATAAAAAGGGCGCGGCATCGTTCTTTCCTTGTGCCCACCATTGCAAAAAAGTTTCGTTAAGAAGCCGAGCGTTTGACATTAATTTGCTTACGTTATGGGGAATGACTTCTACTCTTTCTGTATTTTTTTCTGTAATGGTTTTTTTTATTAACTTTTTATCATACGCAAAAGCAGTAAGCATTTCATTAAAAACCTTCCAATCAAAATAGTTTTTTGTACCCTTAATTCCCTTAAAGGCCTGAGATTTGGAGATATGTTTTTCGAAAATTGGTAAGAATGTACTCTTTGGCAAGAGTCCTAGTTTGGGAGTAGGTTTTGGTGGCCTTAGAGATATATCGTCTAACAAAGATTGCATCAAATCCAAAAGTCGGGGTGCTTGAAGTGAACGCGGTTCTTTTGTATTCTGGTCATAGTGTAATGGAACGATTTCTAATTTGGTAGACCCTGTTTTAAAAAAAGATCTTGCTTCTTTTGGTATTAAAAAGTATGGCTCAGACACTTGTCTTTTGTATAGGCTATCAGGTCTTGGATCATAAGGAGCTAGTAATCTACAAAATCCAAAGAGATCTAACAACGAATTTTCTCTTCTACGGTTATAGTATCCATAAAGTACTGGATCACTCATCCAACTATAATTATCATATTTATCATCATAGTTGTAGTAATAG
>JAKDMR010000248.1 GCA_030452275.1 Candidatus Nitrosocosmicus sp.
CCTCCAAAGTGTCTCTTAAAATTGACCAAAAACTGTCCAGCTGGTATGGGGTACAATTCAGATAGAATATCAGATATAGTATCAGGACTGGTAAACTATAGGATAATTAATGACTCTTAGGGATAGAATGGAAATGGTTGTTAGTAGATTCTGATAACCTATGCTAATTACACAAGAGATCTCATGATGAAATGAAGTGATGTTCAATACAAGAATCAATGGTTTGATTGTACTTTATTTGATTATCAACCAGAGGTTTTGCCAAAGCATTATACTATTGCACAATGTCAGAATAATACTCCTTGCAATTTGGAAGTGGATTAAAAAGTATAAACCACAGTTGATATTCGCCAAAAGGGGAAAGGATTTCAGAGTATATTATAGACGAGACGTTACTTAATGTTGGATCCGAGTACATTTGGCCTTGGAATACTTTAGAACCTCAAAACAGGCAAATTATCGCACTCCATTTGTCAAAAGAATCCAAGGTAGGGAACATGCTTGTTGGGGAGAGATTCCTTGATGGTTTGATTAAGTTAAATGCAAAACACTAGATTTTCAAATCCCGATGTTAGAGATTGCAGTAAAATTAAATTAACTTTTAATGCCTATATATCTCTTAGTAAGATAACGATTATAATAGAGAAAAAAAATAAAAATTGAATGAGGCATTTAAGGATTATTACTCTGCGTAAGTATGAAAACGAGAGTTATGAATTATCAAACTATGTTACTTTGTACTCAATCATTAATGAATTAAAAAAAAAATTTTCCCTAGAAGACATCTGGCTTGTAGAGGAGGGTGGTTCATCAGATAAAAATTATATAAAGACCAAAAAATTTTATAATATTTTTAGATATAATAACTTCAACGAAGTATTAGACGAATTTGAACCCGACTGCATATTAACAATTAGTGGTGATTTCGAGTATCTTTCTCGTAGCATGCTGAAATGTTGTCATATGAGGAAAATTCCTACTGTAAATATAATGTCGTCAGTTTTTGAATATGGTTATTTTAAAAAAGAAATTTCTATAAAAATAATCACAGGTCGAATTAATTTCATCAGGGAAAATGGGAAGAACATTTTGAAAAAATACATATTTTTACTAAGAACGCTAATCAGTTCTGGGTACAGCATTATGAGCATAATCAAAAATGTGATAAAAGATATCTACTTACCTCTGCTTTCATTTGAACCGAGATATAATTTTGGTGGGGCAACTTTAAACCTCGTTAGTAACCCTAAATGGAGGGATTTTCTCATAAATAAAGGAATTGATGACCACAGGATAATCGTCGTTGGTGAGTGTAGTATGGATAAACTATATAATCATATAAATGAAATCAAAAAGTCAATGGTCGATACAGATCTAGACAGATCCATTGGCAATATTATACGTATACTACTAATAACAACTCCAATGGTGGAACACGGATATTGGAACTCTACGATGAGGGATGACATAATTAATAGAGTTTTAAGTTCACTCACCAATAACTATGGAAATAGAGCGATTATTACAATCAAGATTCATCCAGTACATGAGAAGGAGATTACTTTTCAGAAAATAGCCAAAAATTTGAATTCACGCATTCAGATAATCAAAAAAGCTGACCTGCCAACTTTAATTAGTGAATCAGATTTGGTGATTGGATATGGCATTACATCTGCCTATTTCCAAGTCCTTTTGTTAAAGAAGCCACTGGTTTTAATTAATTTCTTTAATGAGGATTACTCGAAGAATATATTTTTAAGGGAAAAAATGGCAATAGAGTGCCGGAATACTGGTGAATTGATAAAATGGATCGATATCAGAGAGCAGATTCAAATAGATGATAAGAAATTAGCAGCTATAATTCACGAAATATTTTACAGATTTGACGGTAATTGTACTAGAAGAGCAGTAGAAGCCATTTGTTCCTTATTGCATAGTGAAAAGTATTGAACAAATTATTTTTGTATTAAAATTTTTTTGATAACTTTTTAATTGAAACAAATAAAATAAAGTGTTCTTTCGATAGTAGAGGAAACCTTTTCCGATAGCCACCTATCTAGCTTTGACTAAACTTTCTCTTTTTTTACATTTCAATAGATTTTCTTTTGTCTGTAACATAAATTTCCTGTTCCTTAATCAGTTATTTTCAATTAAGAGAAGCAATAGAGTTTATTACTACCTCATTCGGGGCTTGATTGCTCTATATTCACGATACATAAAGCTCCTGTTAGTGTAGGGCTTCCCATCTGTCAATACCGAATATGTCTTCGCTATCAGCGTCATGTTAGATTCGACTGAATTACGATCCAAAACATGGACAATAAGCTTCTTTAACATTTTATTACCATATACCCTCAATTTAGTGGGTCATCATCGTAAAGCACGGATTTCCTTTGTACCTGCTGGAACACTGATTTTGAGATAGCCTTCTTATCTCTGTAAGTTCCATTTTCTCAGACATACACTGGGACTCGATCTGTCTTTAAACTTGATTCTTATCTTATCTATGGGAATAATAAGATCATCACCCATTGGCTTGTCCTTTCCTTCAATTTTAACGTTTAACTTATCCTCTTGCAAATTTGACCATAACAATGTGCATTAGTCGGTAATTTTCTTCCTCACCAGCATTGATTACTCCTTCGGTTTAACTGTAACGAAGGTGAAAGGAGTAGTGTAAGTAACCAATGATCATATAAAAGAATAGGAAAGACAAAGGGTTTGCCACACATAAATTCAAATCTTCAAATTTATAACCCGGAGTATCAAAAAATCATACGAGAAATGGATTTCGCCACTCCATATATGCGATCAGTTATAAGAATACCAATCTCACAATTTCTATCAAGAACAATCCCAGCTAAATATTTTGAGTTAGACGACAAAGTAGATAAAACGTTTAGATTCATTGCTCGGCGGATTACAAGTGTAAAATGCTAGAGTAAAGGTCAAATATCCTCCTCTTTGATGAGCGACATTAATATATATTAAAAATAACTAAATTCAAAGGTTTAATATGGAAATATTGGTAACAGGTGAAAAAGGTTTTGTAGGAACACATTTGATTAAACAGTATTCAAATAGAATTAAAATTGCAAATGAAAACTTTGCTGAACGTTTAAATATTCTCGATACTGAAAATTTAAAGAAAATTGGCAAAGTAGATGCAGTGGTACATTTAGCATCAAGAACTTCAATACCAAATTCAATTCGTAACCCTTCTGAAACCTATTATTCAAACATAATAGGTACCTTAAACATCTTGGAATATTTACGAAACTTTGAGATTGATAGAATTATAAACATCAGTACGTATGTATATGGCTCTCCAGTCTATCTGCCAATAGACGAGAATCATCCAATAAATCCACATTCACCATACAATAAGAGCAAGGTTATATCGGAAGACTTGTGTGAATATTATTCTAAGGATTATAACATAAATGTGGTTACTTTAAGACCATTTTATATATATGGCTCTAACGGAAACCCAAATTTTCTCATTCCTTCTATCCTCAGACAAATAACAGAAAAACAGGTAGTAACTATTAGCAGGGAGAATACAAAAAGAGATTTCCTTTTTATCGATGATTTTCTCGAATTAATAGGAATAATTCTTAATAATTTTCCGACTGGTTATAATGTCTTCAATGTTGGATATGGTCAAAGTCATAGTATCGAAGAGATAGTGAATATGATTGCAGAAATTAATAATATAAAAATACCGATTGAAATTGACAAATTATTGCGACCAAATGACATTACTGAAATGATCGCAGATATAACTAAAGTGAATAAATTTTTTGGCTGGAGCCCAAAAACAGATTTGCGTACTGGACTTGAAAAGACAATATTGAACTAGTTTACTATTTAAATGTATAGAGTATGACTGATTCAGTTCAATAAGATCTCTACGAAACGAAGTCATTGAAAACGATATAAGGTCATACTGATCCGCTACCATCGAAGCAACTTTTTTATCCGCCATCCTGACTTGATAAGCTATGCGTCGATTAAATTTATAATTAGTTGAATGTATATGATCATTCTATTTTTCTAAATTTCAA
>JAKDMR010000249.1 GCA_030452275.1 Candidatus Nitrosocosmicus sp.
GACTTAAAAACATATTCTAAATTATCTATTTCCCATTTTTATGTTATATTTATTTAGTTTTAGGCGATATTCTTTCTATACGATTTGATATACCTAGATAATTAAAACCCAAAACCCGTGATCAGTTATCTGATGGTTTCCGACTTATGTAGTTATGATCGGTGAAATTATTTCTCATACTTTCCTAATTGGGATATAAAGACTAAACATAAGAATTATTACCTGTGATAATCATGATGAAATTTTACCAGAAGCATTTATGCAGTTTACCCGGGATAAAACAAAATAAAAAATCATAAACTAATCTATCAATTCTTTATCTTTCTTTCCTAGTTTCTTGCCAAATCTCATTAATGGAATAACTGTTTTTGCCAATCCTTCTGATAACTTGCTAACTTTTTTGTCAGGATTTTCTTTTTCTTCATTTGTTAATTCATTTCCATTTATTTCTTCAATAGACTGATAGAGTGCTAAACATGGAATAACTAAGCCGATTCTATACCACTCTAAGTAATTCAACTGGTTCTTTTTTTAGGGATATTTCTTTTCTCAGAAATTTATTATCTCCATTAATATAAACATCTTTTTTACCGTTGTTAGTTTTTATTTGTAAACCACTATTCTCATTGAAATTAAATTCATGCCATTTTTCTCGGTATACCCATCTCATATTTGGGATGGCCCACATTTCTTTTTGTCCACCCTTACCATCTTCTTCTATTGGTACCTTAATTCTGCCAAACTCTTTTGGTGGGACAGGTGGAATGGGATTGAGAGGACCTTTTGGTTCATGTTCATCTTCTTCTTTCTCCATAATTATTTCCTCTTTAACTATTAGAATTTGAACTTTAGTTCTAAACGTATTTTTTTTATCTCTTAAGACAACAGTGGTGTTATATTTTTGACCCACCTTTGAATTCTTTAATGGTCTAAAGATACATTGACAGAGTCCACTTTTTAAATCCCAGCCTCTTAAAAGATAGCTATCAGCTTTATTTTCTACAAATATTCTGCCAGGGTTATTCTCACGATCAAAATAATCATCATTTGCATCAGTCTCAAAAATTACATGTTTAAATGATTTCAAAGGCAATTTAATAGTCAGCTTTGGTTTGCCTTTTTCTAACCTAAAGAACGTTGGATATTCTTTGCCTTTATACGGACCTTTTCTTTTTACATATTTGAAGTTACTTTCTTTTATGATGTCTTGTCCAAATGAGATAATATTACGTAATTCTGGTTCATATTTAATCAATTGGCTCATAATTTCTTTAAAATATTTGTCATCTCCAACTTCTTTTTTTAAGAATTCCGCTTGCCTTGTGTCAGCTAGATCCCTTATAGTGGGATTAATCTTTAACCATTTAGCAAGTTCGGCTTCAATATTTGTTTTATGAATAGATTTTGATAATCTTTCTCTATCAGCCATAAATGTATTTTCTCTTATTCGTCCATCAAAATCACTGCAATCTACGATTACCATTAAATGATCCTCTAAATAACTTAAACCAACTTCTTTTCTTGTAAAAAATTGCGTTGATATACTCCCGTGCATCTGCCCGTTGATAACATAGATAACACCTCTTCCGCCTACAATTCTATCAACTGTCTGACTCTTTTTGTCTTTAGATTTATCTTTGCCTTTATCAAGATCTACAAATGCATATACCGTCAATTTAACCCTACCAGTCTCAGGAATATTTAGATAGTATGATAAAGGAAAGCCTTCTTCTAACAACGGATCTTTTTTCCTATTTTCACTATCATCTCGATCATCAATATCATCTTCTTCCTCGGCTAATCTTACCGTCATTCCAGCTAATACCGAACTAAATGTATGTCCTTTATAATCCCGTCCTTCGATAATACGAACAGGTAGCGCCATTTCATAAAATTGTCTGTTTAGCTCACGACGTAGATCTTGTGTTACTATTGTTTTTTGAGTTATATCATACTCATAAAGTTTAATACAGGTGCCATATTCGAATTTAATAGGTTTGACTCCCTTAACCTCATATGGTAACACGATATTATCTGCCGAAAATCTTGAAATCTTTTGATTAGGTGCAAGATATTGATAAACTGAACTTTCTTTTGCCCCTGGCCTTGGATTATTTCTTCTAATGATTGTGAATCCAAAAAGCGATTCTTTATTTGCTAATAATGCTGGGTCTCGCCTACTAATAATTAACTGATAGTTGTATACCTTACCACAGAAACGAAAGGCACCAGTGCCACCCATATTATAGATTCCTTGAAGAAAGGGTTTGTCTTTTTTATATGCATCTTTGTTTGGTGCACCCGGTATTGATAAGAGAGTATCAACCATACCATCAGGCGTTTGGCCTAAACCACTGTCCACAACAGTAAAGCATGGATTAGTTTTTTTTCCAGTAGCTATTAGTTTTATTCTATCAGCAAGAATTCCACGTTTTTCAGAATCGATATTTCTAAGATCTCCTTTTGGAATATCAAAAAAAAGTTCCATGGCATTCTTCATAGATTGTGGTGCTTGAGGTGAAGTAGGATCGATCCGTCTTTTTAGACATTCACCTTCAAGTATTGCATCTTCGGCATTAACTATTTTTTCTTTTAATGCGGCTTCTGGCGTGGATTGTTGACCACCAGTAATAGAATAATTAGTAGAACTATCACCTAAAGTTCTCCAATATTTATCATTATCAAATACATCCCATTTTCTTAAAATGTTTGTAATTTCGTCTTCGCTATCAGCTTTTAATAAAGCCAGAAATAGTTCTTTACTGTTTTTTGTGTCAAATACCATCTTATTTCACCTATAATTCTCGAGCATCCATATTTGGCAACGATGTTACTTTAGCCAAAAGGTTTGCATTAATATTAGGCTGGTAATTAGTATAAACGCCATTTTTTCTGATCTTTATAATCTTCATTTCGACAAGCCTGCCAATACATCCTACTAATATCGACTTCAAAGAGGCCGTAGAAAAATTATTGGAAATGAAATAATCCTGGATATTTCTATTTAAGGCGGTGGGATTATCACTACCATTTTCAATCAATTTGAATACTAAGTTAAGGAATTCAAATTCGCCGGGGCGAACTCTCTTTATTTGCTGCAGTAAGAATAGAGTTTCCTCATTAGAAAGGGGTGTAGAAAGTCTTTTACCATTTCTTAATACATCATCCAAAACCGGCGAATGCAATTTTGCTAAACCTAATCCATCCTTTGTTATACCAATTATAGTGCTATAAATGCCATCATGATAATGTTTTTTGATGACACCTAACTCCAAATCACCCAATATACCATCAAAGGATCCATCAGATTTCACTTTACCAATATAAAAATTGATAAACCGTTGTTGACTCTTAGTGTCTTTTAACGGTAATCCCACTTTCAGAGATTCTCCTCTAGTTACATCTAACTTTCTTTCTTGTCTTTCTATTTGCAGTCTTAGCTGTATAGATTTAGTTACTACAAATTCGCAAAATTCTTTATAATCTATCCACTGACTGTTCTTATTGGCCAATTGCAAAGCTAACATTCTCAAAACTATTTTGGAAGGCAATAACCTGTTTATCAACCCCCCAATCGGATCCTTTTTTCTTTTTTCATCAATTGAAATCGCTTCTGAAGTTTGTACACTAGTTGGAATTTCCATAGCTTCATCCAACTCTTTGATTATTCCGCCAAGAGATGAAAGCACGTCACTCTTGGTAGTGGTAAATGGAATAGTTTTAGCTGTCAATTGGTGAGATTTTTCCAATGTAAGTTGGTTTTGGAGAGAAATTTCTACAAAATTTTCTACTGAAAGGTATTGTTTTCGATTTATCAGATCTTGTATTTGAGTATATAGATCCGGAGACAATTCTACAGTAATCAACACTACGTTAGTTATAAAAACAGTAGTGTTATATTATCTTTTTGATTAATGAGTCCATGTGTAAGCTAAAACAGTAGTGTATTAATGAAAACATTATATTAGAATCGAAAAAGCAAATGTGGATTCTGATGTAATAGATGAAGCCTTGGATTAACTGATCGTATATGA
>JAKDMR010000250.1 GCA_030452275.1 Candidatus Nitrosocosmicus sp.
TCCATACTTTTCTTCCATACTTTTCTTCCATACTTTTCTTCCATACTTTTCTTCCATACTTTTCTTCCTCATATGTTAATTAACAAAAAAATTATTAAAAAGTTATGTCGTTTATACGTTATAGGTTAATAAGATTAAGGAGATTTACTTATAATAAGATCTTTATAATTACAAAGTTTTTGCTATTTCTATACATTCGAATAAAAATGTTTTTTGGATTATATTGAATTAAACATGAATATAATCTTAACATTCAATAAATAGTGACTATTCTATTTATTTATGGACTACCAAAAAATAATTGATACTATTTTTGAATTAAACGATGGTATCCGCTATGCTGGATTAATTGATGAAACCGGCTCTTTGATAGTTGGTGGAATGCGTCACGGAATTGATTCAATTGTTGATCAACCAAGCGAAGAATTGTATTTGACTCATACTGCTCTTAGAAAGTCTATGAGAGAAAGGTTTGACGATACTATGGGTAAAGCTCGTTTTGTATATGTAGAACGTGAGAAGTTATCACTGCTAACGTTTTACTTGGATAAGAAAATGTTGTTGATTACTTTAGAGCCTAACCTAGAGTCTCAAAACGTACTTGATTTGGCAGAAGATATTCTGGATATAGTTAGTGGAAATAAGGCTTAACATCTAACAGCCTATTTATCTTCTTTTCTAGAAATTTCTCAATCTACTATAATATTATGCATCATTATCAAATCATCCTTAAATAACTCTAGTTCGCTGGGTATTTGTGATTTTATAGGGTCTTTTAAGGAAAGTGGCTTATTTGTAACACTAGAAAGAGTTTCCTTCTTCTTATTCCATATTTCTGAATTGAATTTGATGATGTGATGTGTCGATGAAACAAACGCGTCATATTCTTTCTCTACAGAGGGAATTGTTTTTTGCTCTGAAACTATCTCTACGTCCTCATAGATTTTCTTCCACAGCTCATATGTAATGAATGGAGAAATCGGTTCTAACAAAAGCAATATGGTTCTAAAACATTTATGAATTGTATATAAAGCTGATTTTCTTTCTTCTTCTGATTCATTGTTGTAAGCTCTACTTTTTATCATTTCAATATAGTGGGCCGCAAAAATGTTCCATGTAAATTCTCTCAATGCATTAGCGGGGATAAAAAAATTTAATTCTTCATAACCTTCAAGACATTTTTTGGTCATGCTTGAGAGTTCTGATAAAATCCATTTATCAGTTGCTTTTAGTTCCTGAGGCTTGTTGTTTTCATCAATTATTTCGAAATTAGAGATGAATCTTCCAATGTTCCACAATTTCGATAAGAATTTTTGCGCACTTTGTATTTTTAGTTCCGAACATCTAAAATCATAACCGACATTTGTCTCACTCGCAGACCAAAATCTAAATGCATCAGCACCATACTTTTTAATAATGGGGAGGGGATCAATTACATTTCCCTTACTTTTACTCATTTTCTCTCCTTTTTCATCAACTCCATATCCCATTATCCACGCACTCTGCCACGGAATTTGGTTAGTAAGGTACAAGCATCTTAAAAGAGTATAGTAAAGCCATGTCCTTACAATGTCTTTTCCTTGAGGCCTAATGGAGACAGGGTAAATATTATTAAAAATTTCTTTATTTTTGTAAAATTTCGTAATATAAAGAGGAGTAATGCTCGAATCCATCCATGTATCGAAAATCTTCTTCTCTCCTTCAAACTTGTCATTATTACACGATTTGCATTTATCAAATGGTGGGTGTTCATCCCAGGGCCTATAATATTTTCCAGGTTCAGGAAGGTTTGGTTTTTTACATTCTGTACAATACCATATCGGAATTTCAGTTCCATAAAACCTTCTTCTTGAGATCGGCCAGTCTATGGAAATTGAATTTATCCAATTTAATAGGATTTGTCTATGCATTTCTGGATAGAATTTTATCTGTTTAGATTGTTCTAACAAATTTGACTTAAAATCAACTTGTTTTAGATAATAATCCTCCAAAGAAATAATTTCAATCGGGGTTTTACTTCTTTCACAAAGGGGAGTTCTATGGGAGATGATTTCAATCTTTTTTACTAACCCTTGCTTTTCTAGCTCGTCTATTATTTTACTTCTTGCTTCTTTTATGCGTAAATTGGAAAACATTTCGGCAAATTCTGTTGTTTTTCCGTTCAAATCAATAGATTTAATTTCCGTCAGACTCATTTCTCTGAATAATTGAACGTCGTTTAGGTCACCATAACTGCAAACCATAACTGCTCCAGATCCAAAGCTTTTGTTAGCAGAGTGATGTGGTCTTATTTTTACTTCTCTATTAAAGATCGGAATTTTCAAAGTCTTTCCTTGCATTTCTTTATACCTCTCATCATCTGGATTCACAATTACCGCTTGACATGCAAATAGGAGTTCTGGTCTGGTGGTGGCAATTACTATGAATTCATTGTTATTCTCTAAGAAAAATTTTATATAGACTAATTTGGTCTCGATCTCCTCGTATGTAATTTCTGCATCCGCTATTGTGGTACCGCAATCAATACAGTAGTTGTTTGGTCTATTTCCAAGATATACTAATCCCTTGTTCCACATTTCAATGAATGTTGACTGGGTAAAAGCTCTAAAATCCGGAGAATCAGTCTGGTATTTCTGTTTAAAATTCGCGCTTAAACCCAGACTTTCTAGAATTTCTATAAATTCACTTTCCGTATCGTCAAGTGTTAGCTTGCATAACTTTAGAAATTCTTTCCTTTCTGTATTTCTCATTCTGATTTTGTATTTTTTTTCTGTATGGATTTCTACAGGAATGCCATTACGATCCACGCCTATCGGAAAAATAACTTTAAAGCCCTTTAAGCGGGCAACTCTTGATATCATATCGATCTGCGAATAGTGAGCAGCCGCACCAATGTGCCACGGTCTTCCGGATGGATAGGGAGGCGGTGTATCTATTACAAAATATCTATCTTTACTATGATTAGTTTCAACGTTGTCATAAGCATTATTAACTCTCCAATCTTCTATGATCTTTCTCTCAATATCTGATGACCATATCTTTTCTGTAATCTTTGAACTCAACTTTTAATTTGTAATATTCATTTATTAATTAGTTATTAATCTTCCTAGCTGGGTTTCAATGAAAGTGCTGTACCAAACTAAATAGAATTTAAGATGTAGTGCGAATCTTGAATAATTTTAAAATATAGGCTATTGAAATGAAAGTGTCAGAATTTTTCTCATTATTAGCGTTTACCGGATATAAGAAAGAATATGAGCACCTTTATTGACTCCCTCGTAAATGTATACACCAAGTGCCTGCACATTCTCAGGCATTTTATCTGCTAGCATTCTTATTATTTCTGTAGAAAGGTTTTCTACAGTCGCCTCGCCTTCTAAAAGATAAGTTGTATACTTTGGAACTTTTAAATCAAAATATCCTTTAGGACCATCAAATTCAATAAAAAAGTGATCCTTGTCTTCCTTCTTTAGATATTTTCTATTAATAAAAAATTTATGATCGATTTGATATAATGCTTCTTTTATTAATTTTTTAGCCTCTGAGAAATCGATCACTAAATTATTTTTCATTTCCCCTATGATTTCTACCATGACAGTAGATGTATGACCGTGAATTATTGAACACTTTTCGACCAGCGGTAGTATGTGAGCATAATCAAATGATAATGATGGGTCTTCAATAAATATGGAGCCAACTTGTTTGCTTTCTTTGTCAAACAGGAAGATGTTCTGCATCTCATTTATTTTGCCTAGGTAAGATGATCTTCCTACGGCAATCATATTTACAAATGGGAATCTCTCTTGAATGATCTTAAATTCATTCATATCATTATCGTTTTCAATTATTTTGATGAACTTGTCTCCAATTTTAAAATCTATATTTAATTTTGTATCATTTAAAACATTATCGTAATTATATTCTATTTCTAGAAAGTCCAGTAGTTTTGAGATTGAATATCCTGTTCTATTCTTGATTAAGTTTTTGCTTTGACCCATGTATTTCAGATCTTTATCCAAATCTATTTTTATTT
>JAKDMR010000251.1 GCA_030452275.1 Candidatus Nitrosocosmicus sp.
GCATGTAACGGATCTAGATTTAAAGTCTATTCTGCTTGTTATATTAACTAACTAGCAATTTAAATAGATAATATAAACCTTTGTCAAAATGAGTTGATACAATATTCAAAGGTCGTTGTCAAAATATTTTTTGGTGTTCAAAAATCGATAACCCTTAAAAGAAATGAAAAAAGTTTTTCTGTTAAATATGTCTACCAGTGAAAGCAATACTCTGAAGGAATTGGGGAATTCGAGCAATGTGGATGAATCCTCTCAAACACTCTATAAATCTAAGGTTATTGAAAGTAATCCACGTGCTAGTATCACTTACAAAAAATATCAAAAAAGTATTGCAGATCGTAGAAAAAAAGTTAATGATTTACTGATGAAAGGATATTCTCAACAAGAAATTATGTCAAAGTTACATTTAAGTCAATCAACTGCTTCTAGAGATATTTCCTACTTGTATAATCAAACAGAGAGAGCCTCAATTAATCTTGGAAAAGTGGCATTTGAGGAGTTACACAAATCGTTGAATGGTACAACTGAGTTGCTAAAGAGAGGCTGGGATTTGTTGGAGAAAACCAGTGATAATAGAAAATTACAACTGAAAATAATGGAGTACATTACTAATTGTTATCAAAGAAGGACAGAATTGATTCAAGCAGGACCCGTTTTACTATATCTTGATATCCAGACGAAAAGGTTTTCGACAATAGAGAGATTTTTGGAGAAGAATCATATTTCTATTGATGAATATACCCTAAAAGCAATAATGGACACGGCTCAAAAAGATAAGGAAATGGATGACAAGAGAAGAGATCGAGCTGTATTCTAGGCAGAGAAAATAAAGTTTTCCCGTTCATGTGTCATCAATGTCTAATGTCTTGAAGTGAAAATTAAGGCCATTCGCACTTGATGGTATTACTAATAGAAATAATTGAGGTCGGGTCATAATTCCGAACAAATAAAGTTGTACTCATAATGTCCCATTATTTTTGAAATATGCCCTGTCTATAAGGCTAGTCAGTTATAGCACATTATCTATTCTAATTAATATTTGGTATATGATTAGTTTGACCAATTGATTATGCAATCATATCAAACATCTTTATAAAAGAGGGATACCTTTACGTTTATTTCAAAACTATCATTCTACGATGTTTTATAGTACGTATATGGTTCAGATTCAACCCAAACAAGTCACTGCATCCTTTTTTATGCTTGGATTTATAATACCACAGAATTATTTTAAAAGCATGTGGTTTGTCTTTATTGTTCCCACCAAGCAGGCGAACCTTTGACAGGAGATCGAATACGTTATCTACCGATATAAAGGAAAGGATATCAAAGATGGGAAATATGTTTGTCTTTGATGAAAATCTGATCAAACCTCTTATGTGGTTGAAATAGGCCTCCCCTTTCTAAAATCAAAGGATTACGTATGGCATACACCGTCGATGAAGGAAGGAGTCGTACCTCATCCTGGAATTGACGTAGATGCAAGGTGAGGTTATCGTATTACTAAGGAATGGATAATTGGATACAAACTTTACTTGGCATGTAATACTGACCCATCTTCTATTATAGTATATCTAGGAGTAAATGTTATACAATAACCAATGTGTATGACAAACCTGTTTATCCAGATGTGATATCATATCTATCTCCAGAAATATCAAATAAAATTCATTATATGGTAACAGGTCCAGGTTATAATGGTAAGAAACTATATGATCTAAGTATATCTAAGGGATTTCAACTTGTGTGTCCTGTTAGAAGATCCTAAAAGACCCAAGAAGAAAGGCTGAAACTGGTTGATTTTTATGAGGTAGCACTGGACAGGTCATATATTTAGAGATGTATATCCATAGAACCACTGATAGAACACATAAAATCAGTCATTAAAATAGATCCGGTACCTGTAAGAGGATTGGATAAGGTAAGTATATAGTATCGCACTGCTATCCGTATTGCTGTACCAGATACTTGTTTATTACAACTGCAAGGTACTAAATAACAGTAATCCAAGAAGAGATATCAAGTACATGATAGGTTATTTGTCTGTTTGTCATCGATTGTTAGACGATAATATTAAAATGATTTATGACCCAGCCTCAATTATCTACAGAAAGATAATTTTGGGATAGGCTCTAAATCTTCGATCAATTTTGATTTTTAGAGTCAAAATCTGTTCATTATTTTTTTTTATATTAATAATTGCTTTGTTGCATAATTCCTAGTTCTTCAATCCATCATACGGGTAAAATTATATTCTTCTAAACAGGTTACCATAATCATCTCTTTTACCATGTTTTTGAATTTGATAGCTGCTGTATATTCTCCAAACAATCTCTTGATAGATGAAAACACCGTTTCGGCCATCCATCTATGACCGTATTTTCTTTTCTTCTTCCATTTGAGCAGGTCCTTTGATTGCTGAAGCATCACTTCATTGTTCCTTAACCCGTTGTTTTTAGACGAATTATATTCTTACCTTTATACCGGGTTTGATCCTTTTATCCTCAAGATGCCGAAAATTTTTGTTGGAGTCATAAGCTCCATCAGCTAGAACAGATTTTATCTTTATCGTGTTTGATTGAGGGTTAGAATTATCTAAAACATGGTTGACTAGTTTCCCCATTACCTTACCATCGTGTATCTTCTCATCAGTAACCTCAAGTGCAAGGATTTCTTTCGTCTTTACGTTTACTGCAACATGTGTATCTTGAGATAGCCTTTTCTATTTTGTACATTCCATTTCTCGTTCATCCATTGACCTCTATTTGTCACCTTGATACCTGTACTGTCTATTGCAATCATGATGTTACAATTATCATCTATAGTTTTGTCTCTTTTAATATCGACATTCAATTTGTTGATTCTTTTGCATATGTGACCATAGCTTGGATTAGCAGGTAATCTTTTCCCGGTGGCTTTGATTATCCCTTCGGTTTGTCTATAGGGAAGATGAAATGAGTAACGCATGTAACCAATGACTAGAATGAAGGAATCCTGAATTGCAAATGGTTTACCCATCTTGTTCATATTCATCCTTTCTAACTCAGAATCCCAACTATCAAGAAAATCATATGAGAAAAGTATCCCACCACGTCTAATTAGTGATCTATTGTAAGAGGGCCAATCTATCATGGAAAGGAATAGTCAAATCTAAGCTAAATAGGTTGAGTTAGGCGACAAAGTATTAATAATTATAAAGATATTAATAAGCATATCAAATAGGTATTAGTGGTATTTCCATTTAAACCAAATAATTACAATAAACATGAAAAATTTTCCAAAACTTATCATTTATTGTCATCATTATTTTTATCTATTATATTATTATTTTCTATTCCTGTATCAGCTGAAGTATATTCACAGACTAATAACAGTTCAGAGTCAATAAATTCAACAACGTCTCTAAACTCCACTAGTAGTATTAGCCCACCAATAGATTATACAAAAACTTCCTATGGATGTCATGTTGGCTATGGATATGATATATATGATCCTAATCCAATGTGTGAACCTCTTAACGGTAGCGAAAGACCTCCTGATGTTGTTTATTGTACAGCGCTAGGTTGTCCTTATAACCCCCCATATCCTCGCGATCAAATTATTTGTATTAAAGCTCCATGTGAATTTCCAAATAACTATAACAACAATAAAACAAAAGCGGATTTCAACGATGCATGTAAATCAGAAAATGTTCACCACTGGGACAAAATAATCTTTAAAATAACAAATGTGGAACTTGCCAATGCATTGGGACTTCCTGCAAACACAGAACTTGACATCAAGGTTTTAGATGATCCTTCAGCGGTTGTAGATCTAAAGCAGAAGGTGTTTGATTTCTTTGACTTACACGGCCAGGATGCCTCATATAGTTATATAGATCTAATAGATGTAGAATACGCAATAGTTTGTGTAAGTCAACAACTAACACCAGTGGTTCAGGATCCAGGTGATCCCAGAGATCCAACAGATCCAGGTGATCCCAGAGATCCAACAGATCCAGGTGATCCCAGAGATCCAACAG
>JAKDMR010000016.1 GCA_030452275.1 Candidatus Nitrosocosmicus sp.
TATATCATTATTGAAGTTATTTTTTCGAGTTAATTTATCATAAATTTTACCAATAATAGGAGCAAATATAACATTCACTATCAAGGTTGATCCCCCAATTAGACCCGCGATTGAAGAGGTGATATCAAGTTCGACTTTGAGAAATAGAATGATGAAAGTAGAGACTAAATTCCAGGCTATTTGGAATCCAAGTAATGATAATCCTACATAAATCATATGTTTACTCAACATGATAGATTTGAGGGCATCAAAATTGATTGTGGATCTAGAAGTTTGATTGCGGGTTTTTTTGTTCAGATCAAAGAATTTAAAAAAAATGAAAACTTTTTTGTGAAAGGAATAATTAGATGGATTATTGGAGCTGTCATAATTTTTTATCTGTAAAGCGTATAGCAAAAACAATCCACTAAGTATTCCCAATATTCCACTGATCACTAGACTTGTCCTCCACCCAATTACCTCAGAAATGAGGATCCATCCAAATATTCCAATAATCCCACCTAATGAATGGGCGGAATTTAAAATTCCAACACCCAGCCCATCTGATCCTTTCCCCAAATATTTTGAGATGAGGATAACACTAGGACCAAAGAAAAACGCCATCCCAACTCCTACTAGGAATCTTAGAATTACCATTTGGTATAACTCTGAACTCAATCCTGAAAGAAGAGAAGATACAGACAGCAACATTGTTCCAAAAAATATCATAAATTTTGCATCGTATTTTGCCGAGAGTATTCCTGCAGGAATCTGAAAAAGGCCAATCCCTATTAGAAATCCGGAAGTTACCAATCCCAGCATTGAAACATCCTGTTTAAAATCACTCAAGATTAAATAAAAAATAGAAGAAATGTTAAACCAATTTACGGCGTATATGACCCTAGCAAGTATTATGGACGTAACAGGAAGAGAAAATACTTGTTTGAAGGAAGACATACGCAAGTAAAACTAGGATTGACGCATTATTACTGTTCGGATCAACTATCGTTCAAAAAACCGCATAATTTCAACCCGAGACTCGAAAATATACAAAATATGGTAACTACAACGGTTTTAGAAGATGCTATAGTCAATTTACCTTATTAATAATATCTCACATTCTGAAATTGAGTATAGTGCAATAGTCAGGTTTAGTATTTTGTTGTCAAACCTTTGATCCGCCCAGTCATGCTATATATCAATTTTTTAGTTACAGAATGACCGCAAGCAACCAGTTATGTGGATAAATTTTCATGCTCCTTTTTATACAGTAATATGTCATACAATTCTGATACTATAATAGGTCGCCCAGAAGAGGTTCAGAATCTTAGTATGTGTTGGGATATAAAGTAAAGAATCTAGTTCAACATTTTTTAACATTATCACTAACCAATCACTACTAAATCATTTCTTGAGTAAGTTAAAGTACATATACAATACAAATTAAAATATTAGTATGGAATGCCCCACGTGTCAGAGCCAATTTCATTCTAACATGCGTAATACGCTTGTTGGGAAAAATAAGAGAAATGTTAGTATTTTTGTGTATTTTCAAATATGTCCGGAATGTGATGAACCTATCGTCGGTATCAAAGAAGCTACTAGGGGAGAAGTATATATGAACCCCAATAATATTGAGGATTTAGTCCTATTGAGAAAAGAACTAAGAAGATGAACGCATTGATATAAAATACAAGAATCAAATAGAGTTTACCCCTCATCTTAAGTAGAGATATCTACAAAACAGCGTTCAATTCTATAGATATCGCAAACAGTAAAGATAAGAAAGAAACTGATTAAGAAATAATATTCTTAGACATCATAGTAAAACATGAATTGATTTATAACTGATTCATCGTTACCTATTTCCAATATTTCCTTATTTTTAAGATCCGAATACGTCCTGATTAAATCATGGTGAAAACAAAGGTTTAGATAATTCGAATCACTTTTCAACGAAGATAATGCCTCCTCCAAACTACCCGGAAGAACGCCTATTCCAAGATCTTTCCTCCTTGAGTCGGACATCTTGTAAATGTCTTCACTAACCGGATTTCCGGGTTCAATTTTTCTATTTATTCCGTCCAATCCTGCTGCAACTATAGCAGAGAAAGCAAGATATGGATTTGCGGAAGGGTCGGGGGCTCGGTACTCGATTCTTTTTGAGTCTGAACTCTTTTTTTCGTTGACTGGGAGTCTAACTACAGCAGATCTATTTCCCCTAGCCCATGCAATATAAACCGGCGCTTCAAATCCAGGTATAATCCTTTTATACGAATTAACGGTTGGAGTTACTATCGCCGACAATGATCTGGCATGATCCAAAATGCCGCCGATGAAATATCGCCCAGTTTGGCTCAATTCGGCATAATCATCAGACTCGTCATAAAATAAATTGGCATTCTTACCTGCTGATTTTGTCCATAAACTTATACTTATGTGCATACCCGATCCATTGTCACTATTTTCATTGTTCAGAGGGTCAAAAATTGGCTTCGGCATAAAATTTGCGATCTTGTTATATTTTTTTGCTACATTTCTAACTACATCTTTATAAATCTGAACGTTGTCGGCGGATTGAGTCAAATAATCATGCATAAAATTGATTTCAATTTGGCCACTACTAGCCACTTCGTGATTCATATTTGTGACATTGATATCATAATATTTTTTCAATATGTTAGCTACCTCAAACCTAAATTCAATCAAAGAGTCTTGAAAAGTAGGAACATCATATCCAGATTTTTTACGAATAGGATATTTCCCAATTCCATATTGTTCTGAAGACAGGATTGACACATCTTTTGCACGATCCTGCCCGGTTACCTTATTACCTCCATGGTTATTCTTTCCCATATCAAATATTATTTGATCAAACACAAAGCATTCAACTTCAGCACCTATTTGGCATGCAATCTGACTCACTGCTAGGTGATCCTCAAGAGTTTGTGAAACGCTTCGTGGATCTTTTCGAGATCTACCTTGATCAAATCCATTGTAAACATCAGCAATCACGGTCATTATATCATAACTTGACAAAGGGATTTTTCTTAATGTTTTTCTATCAGGAAACAGCATCATATCAGACTCGTCTATAGTTGAAAAACCATTTACTGAAGAACCATCCAACCCTATCCCTTTTCTAAAAACATCCTGAATCAACTCTTTATCGATTTGAATATATTTTGCTAGAAACTTGCCTATGAGATCAGTATATCTTATTTGCATAAAGTCTCGATCGGCAGATTCAGCAGTAATTCTCCCGGTCATAGTAGCATCATTCAAAAAACTTCTCCCTCAATAACCATAATACTTTATAGGATAAATAATTTTATCAAGTTTGTTTGCTGCATGAGATAGAAGAAATTTAGTTACACTGATTATTTGGAGTAGAATAACAATAGTATTAATTAACTTGGAGTTAGGTGTTACACCAAAGGTAAATTAAAGGTTCCACAAGAAAACCAAAGTCCAATTGTGGCTATGGAGATAAATTATTACATGGATTATAACAACAATATGGAATCACCGCGACTATTGGCTCTGTCTGGAAATCAATCATCTTGTATAAATTAGATTTTGTTGGAACAAATCGTTGTTTCTACTCACTGGGCCACTGACAAAAGAAAGGTCATTTAGGGGAACCAGAGGTTCATTTAGTCGAAACTATGGAAAAATGCGTTGTCCTGTGTACCTGTCAATGATGATAATTGCCTTAGTAGGACAAGTTTTGGCTGCATCAAGTATAGTTTCAAAATCTTCAGCTGTTTCTGAAATCACTATCGCTTTTGGATTTATTCGTCTGTTCTTCTCAACTACAAAAACCTTTGGAGCAAGCGTTTCACAACTTCCGAAAGCTAAGCAGAGTGATGGCTCGACAATTATATGGTATCGACTTTCTAATAAAGCATTATTCTTTCCTAACAATGTAGTCTCATGTTCAACATTTAATCTACTTTCAAAATCTGCGTCGACTTCATTGTCGTAACTTGCAGTCTGACTGTCCAAATCATCTGAGATAGTATTCACTTGCCAATTATTTCGATTAGAAGTTGGATTACCTTCACGATTTTGATCAGATTGGTCTAATTTTCTTGGACGCTCTCCACCAAGAGTTTCATCGTATTGTTGCCTTTTTCCTGGATCGGATAGAATTTCAAACGCGATATTAATATTCTTCATGATATCATCAGAAACTGTGGAATTCCTATCGGGATGATATCTCCTTGCAAGGCGTCTAAACGCACTTTTTATCTCCCGCTGATTGGCATATCGTGATATCTCCAGGACCTCGTAATAATTAGCATCATCCAACCAGTTTTTCTAAATAACATATCTTTTCAATTTTATATATACATACTTGAATGTTTTTACAGGTCTAGTCACTAGATCTATTGCGTAATTAGCACCAAACGAAAAATCATCATAAACTTAGCAAATATCATCTGAATTACAGATATAACATTATAGTTTTTACAAGTAATTGTCGTTATTCCACAAAATGTTAAGGGCCGTCTAATTACGCAAGAGATCTACTATGATCAACAGGTTTGATATGAATTGCAGATGGAAATAAAGATGGAAATAAAGATGGAAATAAAGATGGAAATAGAATCGGCATATTTGTAATCATGAAGATAACAAACAAATTTCGATCATTATAAGTGCTTTCCTATATCAATAGAATAATAATTTATCAAATTCTTTTAATAACAATCCATTTATCATTATTATCCAAATATACCAAACTGTTAGAAAGGCCGACTAGAGAAATTAGGAGATGAGATAGAATTTTTTACATAATGAAAGCGAATTAAAATAAAGTAATTGTTTCAGACCTTATAAATTCTTTATAATCGACCTTTATTTTAGAATTTGTCATTTGAGGCTTAATCGGATCTAATTTCTTCTGTAGCCAGACAAATTCAATTTTATTGGATTTGAGTATTATTACAAGCGATATGATACTAGAGTATTGGAAACAGATTTAGACAATTATATTAAATTTGCAAAGGAGCAGATTACAACAATCATAATCATACTCGAACCCGCTTTAAGAAAGTTTATTATCATATTTCTTTACGAAGGACTATTCAATTCTCCATTTCATAATTAAATGATTCAGAATGGATTTTCAATAATTTAGGCTCTAAATACAAGTATTACAGAGTGTCATTATTTTGATTGAATTATATATTGATGAGGAAGCAGTATTGTTCAAATTCAAATAATATTCAATCTGATTTTGGATCGCTTCTCTCAACCAAAAGATTATTCAATACCAATTACCTATATATACATGAAATCGAACTATGGTAAAATACGGAAACTCCGGCAGGCATAGAAGGGGTATATTATCACGCGTCGTAGGATACATAATGATTGGTTTTATCATCCCCTTTGTTTTGAAGAGGATTCAACATCGCATAATAAAAGAACAAATGTCAAGATGTAACCGGTGCAATAGAAAAATGGATATGATAAAAAAGAATGAATACTATTGTAAATATTGTAAGATCATTAGTATCGATGATGCGGACACATAACTAGTAGAGGCAGACATATTTTTACACTTTATTTATTACCAATGTATCATATAGAGTTTCAAGTTAAGCACCTCCTAGTTTTTTCAAATCCCCTTTTATTCTGATTGTCGAGAAGATGCTGCGACTCTTTCATATTAGGAAAATATGAGGATAGGACAAAATAGTCAAATATAAGAAAGAAAAATAAAGAATAAGAGTCATCTTTATTTCTACGACACTGATTTTGTTGTTCGAGATTTTAAATCATAATTTATGTTAAACATGGTTATTATATCGCGGAAGTTTTCATTTGGTGAAAATCTACAAAGTGTGATCCAGCTTCCACGAAGGTGCATTTTGATTTCACATATGCCACTTAAAGGAGGTGTAAAAGATTCCACATCAAACCGTCGTCTTAATTTTTCTTCTAATTTAGCCCTTATGGGATCATCAGCCAGGATCAAAATTTTTTGCATGTTATATTTTAGAAATTGTCAACGATAGAATAAAGAGTAGAGTGATATAAAAAATCCTTGTCTGAATATCTTTTGAAATGCTGAAACACAATGATGGTTGATTCTTAGCAATGGGAGCAATGATGCAACATGAATCTATTCTCTATAAATAATTTCCTACGATTTACAATAGAAGTAGAACAGACATTGTTACTCAATTCTTAAGGAATCAACCATAGAGATAATTTTCATGATGTTTTGCGATTTTTCTGCTTCCCCAATTGCATGGCCTACTACAAACGCGTTTGAATCATCAACAAATAAAATTTGTGTTTGTAAGTACGGATCGCTTGTAGAAGTAACATTATATTTTGACTCACTCATACTACTGAGTGAAATTGAAAGGCTATTTGACAATTTGATTGTAGGATCCGACAGTGATGAACTCCTCGTTAAGTCGGTATATTTTTCAATGGGCACAGGGAAAGGAAGTAATTCGGACAATATTAAGAATGAAGATCCGTCCATAGATTGTAGGAGTAACAAAACTATAGGTTCAACAAGTTTAGGATCGTGGTTCATCCCACGATCCATGCCATCCTTTTCTCCAAGCATTGGATCAACATATTCTTTAGTAGTTACCTTCCAATCCGATGGATACTGAAAAGTAATTCCTGCAAGCGGATCTTGAAATGTGTTTTTTGTTACATTTGTTTGGCCCAAGACTACTGTAAAAATAAAAAGAAATGTAATAAAAAACAAGATGAAAGGGAGTATAGCGATTTTTGTCAACAATACAGGTTACCTAAAGACAGGTATTACCTATTCTTTACGATACCTATTTGGATATCATCCTAATGCGATATTTTTCCATTATTTTGAAATCCAACTAAAAGAAACCAGTATTGTACAAGCATTTAGTTTGAAGTTCTTTCACCGTTTCAATCAAAAGGCATTGAAAAAATCATATCCAAAATACGCACACTCAATCACCCAAAATATGAGATTTGGAGGAGGATTGTAGAATTAGCAATTAAATCCAAAGAGATATAGATTATCTTTCTTAACATGGTAAGAGTACTGGCAACATAGATCTCCAATGGAATAAACATTGCAAATACAATAGGATATAGAGATGTTAGGACGTCCACTCCCTAAACTAAGTAAAAAGATATAGACAACCCGTGAAGATTACCGTTTGATACCGAACTGACCTTAAAATCTTTTAAAAAAAGAGGATTGAAAGGTTGAGACAAAATTTACCTGTCAACGCCATACTCATCTACGTAGCTTTGAAGTAACCCTTCGAAGCAAGAATAAGTAGCGGGATGTCTTGTACTCTATTCATACAATTTAGGATATCCAAGATATAATGACAAGATATTCACAATGTGCTAAAATTACCTTTAAATCGCCCGTTGTTTTTTACAAAACCATGGCTTCTAAAGCTGACGATACTAATAGGTCATCTAATACCGCTACACTAAAGGTAGCCGAAGCAGAACAAAGAGATGTTGGACGAAAAATAGCTCGTGTAGATCCTGATATTGCGGAAGCATTAAATATTGTTAGCGGAGATGCGCTAGAATTATCATCTATAGGTAGGAAGACTACCGTATTAAGCTGGCCAGCAAAAGAGAGTGACAGGGGCAAAGGGTTCCTCCGTATGGACGGGTTTATCCGAAATAGGCTGGATGTCGGTATCAATGACTTAGTTGAAATCAAAGTTGTAGAATCAAAAATTGCAAAAGATATAACATTTGCTCCTACTGAACCCCTGCGAATAATGGGTGCAGAAGAATACCTCGCAGAATATCTAAATGGAACATTGATGACCAAAGGCGATACAGTCCCCATTAGTGTAATGGGTAGAAGAATAGATCTGGTTGTGATCTCTACACACCCATCAGGTCCAGTCATAATTAATGATGCGACTGAAATAGTAGTTTCGGAAGAGTCTTCGAAAGCGGTTCAGATCTCCCAAGAGGGTACGGCAGCATCAATCACATATGAGGATATAGGCGGATTGGGAGATGCGGTAGCAAGGGTTAGAGAAATGATAGAACTTCCTCTAAGACATCCAGAATTGTTTAAGAGATTAGGTGTAGAAGCACCAAAGGGAGTACTATTACACGGTCCACCGGGTACAGGGAAAACATTATTGGCAAAAGCTGTAGCTAACGAAACAAATTCCAATTTCTTTACAATTGGAGGACCAGAAATAATGAGTAAGTACCACGGTGAATCTGAAGAAAGACTCCGCAATGTATTTCAAGAGGCGGAAAAGAATGCACCTTCTATAATATTTATCGACGAAATTGACTCAATAGCACCAAAACGGGAGGAAGTTAGCGGAGAAGTTGAAAGGCGGATTGTAGCTCAACTGTTATCTTTAATGGACGGGATGAAATCAAGAGGCAAAGTAGTGGTAATAGCTGCTACAAATAGAGTAGATGCCATTGATCCTGCATTAAGAAGACCAGGACGTTTTGATAGGGAAATCGAAATTGGAGTTCCCGACAGGGATGGGCGGTTGGAGGTATTGCAAATACACACAAGAGGAATGCCGCTAGATAAGGATGTTGATTTACAAAGACTAGCTGATATTTCTCATGGTTTTGTTGGAGCGGATTTGCAGGCACTTGCTAAGGAGGCGGCCATGCGAGCCCTTAGAAGGGTTCTACCCGATATGAATCTCTCTAGCGAAAGCATACCAATTGATACCTTAAGGAAGATCATAGTTAGAATGCAGGACTTTATGGATGTAATTAAGGAAACAGAACCCTCAGCCATGAGAGAGGTGTTTGTGGAAGTACCGGATATAAAATGGGAGGATATAGGTGGACTTTCCACCATAAAACAGGAGCTTCAAGAAGCTGTTGAATGGCCATTAAAATATTTGGGAATTTTTACTTATGCAGATGCCACCCCTCCAAAAGGAATTTTGTTATACGGTCCACCAGGCACGGGTAAAACACTAATGGCAAAAGCAGCAGCAAATGAAAGTGAAGCAAATTTCATAAGTATTAAGGGACCAGAACTTCTTAGTAAGTGGGTAGGAGAATCAGAAAAAGGAGTAAGAGAGATATTCAGGAAAGCTAGACAAGCTGCTCCATGTATAATTTTCTTTGATGAACTGGATGCCATAGCTCCAACTAGAGGCGGAGATCATGGAGATTCCCATGTAACAGAGAGAGTAATTAGTCAATTTCTGACTGAGATGGACGGTCTCGAAATACTAACGAATGTAGTAGTAATTGGAGCAACCAATAGACCCGACATAATAGACCCAGCATTATTGAGGCCAGGTAGATTTGATAGAATTCTTTATGTACCTCCACCTGATCGGGAATCCAGACTTCAAATTATCAAGATTCATACAAAAAAGAAACCGTTAGCTGAAGAGGTCAATATTGAAGATTTGGCTGACAAAACTGATGGATATACAGGAGCTGATATTGCTTCATTATCATCTGCAGCAGTTATGTTGGCATTAAGAGAACATATAACAAAATATCCAGATTCCAAGGAGGCAGAAAAACAAGCAAAGGATTTAAAAATAAATATGAAGCATTTCGATGATGCCATGAAAAAAATAAGACCACTGTCAAAGCAGGAAGTTGACATGTATAAGAACGTGGCAAACAAATTTGGAAAAGTAGAATTATGATCCACTGAATTTAATAAAAGAACACTTTATCCTTATTTGTAATCCTGATAGCACTCGACCGAATAAACTCTAATTTTGGTTGGAATTATACCGTTTAGCATATGTAATCTAAGCACTTATACGTGCCAAATAAAACTTTAACAAGAAAAACATCATCATTCTGGCTTGTTATATATTACTGATTGAATGTTTGTTTAGAAAATATATACTAAACGGTATAGATCGGACTTAAAAGTTTATTGTACATGACCTTCAATATTTTTTCTATGGTGCAAACCCTACTTGGTTTTAGAAAAGGGATATCACTCTAAATAGTAGGATAGGAAAGCAAAATCAGTAATACAACTTGATGAATACATTGTACAATAGCAGTGATTCCGAATCAATCTAAATAGATTGTAAAGAATTTGTCAAATTATACAGAAAGAGATATCCAGTGATCTCGGTAATTTAAGGCTGTATTTACTAATCAAAGTCTCTATGGTTTAGTTTACTTGATTCAGGATACGATTCGACAAGTATTAGATCAGACTCCTCATATATCAAGTGAAGGGTTTTAATTGTAATCCCCATATCCTTCCATCTTATAGTTCGTCCAGTTTTCAAAAACCCTTAAAACATCTTCTTTGGTATCATTCGTTTTTAATAAATTACTAATTCCGATTGCCGCTCTCACATCCTTTCGTTCGATTGTTATCAACATCATTCCTATTGCCTCACAAATTTCCTCAGGCAATTTCTTGATCAAACAGAATTTTACTACTTTGATGAATTCGTCATCACTGTACTCTCTCAAATAATATTCTTGAAATCTAGATCTTACTGGTTTTGATAAATTTACTATACTATTTGATGTTGCAAAAATCTTAACATGTTCCATTTTAAAATCATATTTAATCTCCTTTAATTTTTTTACAATCTCCCCATTGTTTAACAAACCTAATAGCGAACTTAAATCATTCCTCTTTAATTTGTCGATTTCATCTATAATAATCAACTTGGCATTTCTATTGTAAAACAACTCCTCGATTAGTCCAGCGCTAGTTGTGTTGGAGGCATCATAATAGAAAACGTCATTGCATTTTTCCTGTATTGTCGACATGACCAACGTCTTAGAAGTTGCTGGCGGGCCCACCAATAATATATTAATTTGTTCCTCGGATATTAAAGCCCTAAATATATTTTCTTTCATACCACCTAAACCGTATATATTTGAAAAGAATTGATTTGCCTGCTCCTGGGTAGTCATGTTGCTATATCTATCCTTAATGAAATTTTGTCTACTGAATCTAAAATGATTAAATTTGTCCTTTAGATCAATCATAGATATAACAATATATCCAATGTTTTGAACTTAACCTTTGTCATTTGATGAATGCAGATATTCTTTTCATCATTATAACTGTAGGAATAATCCAGTACAATGGGTAACTAGGATAGAGACAGCAATATTAGAAAATATAGGTCAAGAAATCATAAATGAACTTTATTTAGGAAAGTAATCCATCACGGTACGGAAATATTATTGAAAAAAATCTTGTACTCAGCGACCAAGATGCAGCGTGCCGGTAAATTATCATTGTCTACTTTCGATAGGGAGAAGATTTAAGATATATTAACCTAAGAATTCTACGACTAGATTCATCATGGAGAATAATTCGTAAGTAATGTATAATTATACGCTCCTTGATAATTTGGTTAAACGTCATTTTAATCTGAAGGATATTTTTCAGTTTAAAAATTGGGCAAAATTATTGCAAACATGCCTAGTTTAAGTAGAGTACAATCGTAGTCTTACCTATTTTGCAAAAGTATTCTAAATGGATTTTGACCAAGTTAATTTTTGCTAATTTGCACACTAAAGATGATTTCAATTTTTTTGAAGTCAATAATACATACCAGATCTGTGTAAAGAAATTCCTTTATGATTAGATCCTAATTAGAGGATAACAAGATACATCAATTTTTTTATCATAGTGATCCCGAGTCCAGTTCCCATGAATAACTAAAGAGTCAATTTAATATGTGGAAGACTAGTTCAAATTGGAATTCATTTTTAGTTTAATAACCCTCTGACGAGTATTAATATCGACGCATAGATGACTCCAAGTCCAACAATTTCTGAACTTTTTTTTCGATCGGTGGATGAGTTGAAAAGAGTTGCGTAAGAGTGTCACCTGAAATTGCTGGAATTATGAAAAAGGCATTGCATCCCTCTACGTGTTTTAATTCCTTTGGTGGCACTTTATGCATAGTTCCACTAATTTTCAATAATGCGTTAGCCAGGCTGAAAGGCTTTTTGGTCATTTGGGCAGCCCCCTATCTGCAGAATATTCTCTATAACGTGAAATGGTCCTAATTATTAGAGAACTTACTATCCAAGTTACTAATGAAACAACAATTATGATTATCATATTTCCATTATTTCGATCCCTTCCTGCACCATATATTCTTCCAAAAAATCCGAATTGCATCATTTGCCATGCTATGGTTGAAAACAAGCTAGCGAGTGTTCTTACCATTACATCCCGATTTTTTATGTGTGTTAATTCGTGTGCTAAAACTCCCTCTAATTCATCTTGATCTAATATTTCTAATAATCCTGTAGTAACAGCAACCACAGAACTGCGATGACCTTTGCCTGTGGCAAACGCACTAGGAATTTGATTGTTTACCACGGCAATCTTGGGCTTTGGTGGAAAATATAGTATCTAACAATAATTTACCCGAGTGCAAACTTCCATATTGTTCCTTGGTAACTATTTTTGCTCCAGTACTCCATAGAACTATCCTATCTGAAAAAAACCACTGACCCAGAATAAAAACTGCCGAAATTATTACTATTGGAAGAAAGCCCAGGCCAAAATAAGCCAAAACCATGATAAAAACAATGTATAACAGGGCCAATATGTCTAAGCAAATAATTATTCTTAGTGTTATACCAATCCCTTTTTCTCCAAGAACTCTCTATTTTCCTATTCATATTTGGATGATTTGCTATTTAATTATGATATTTTTTGTTCCTTTGCTTCACCCCATAAGAAAAGTTAATAAAAGATAGTGTTAGAAATTCCAGAACCTTAAAGTTGAATGAAAATCAGTCATATAACATAAGATAACATAAGATAACATAAGATAACATAAGATAACAAAACGGCTTGGGATTGTCGAAAAATTGATCATGATTATTTAATGATCCGTCTCTAAAAATCTAGAATTCCCTTTGATGATATCCCTTTAGGATATTTCTTAATGATCCTTTTTTCTCTAGGCTACTCGGGATATGGAAATTCAAGGAACCTCGCAGTCTCTTTGCCAACCGAGGTCCCAAAAAAATAACTCACAAGGTATAAAGATAACCGTATGCCTGAAGCAACCCCTGCAGAGGTAAATACAGTTCCATCGATTGTAAAAATCACATCTTTTTGTATTTGTGCTTTGGGTGCAGAGTCACGTAGAAAATTAAACGTTCTCCAATGAGTAGTGGCCTTTTTTTCATCCAAAAGTCCCGCCTTTCCAATTAGACTCGAGCCCGTACATACTGATGCGGTCAAAGTGGATTTTGTAGACAGTTTTGATATCTTTTGGAGCAATACAAGGTTATTTACCTCTCTACGTGTGCCCCATCCGCCTGGTACGATGAATAGATCTAAATTTGGGCAATCATCAAAAGTAAAATCTGGAAGTAGCTTTAATCCTCCGATTGCATTAACAGGTGCTTTTGTCTCCGACAATAACACAACTCGAAATGGTGATGTGGTTTCATATCTTTTGTTTTCATCAAGACGTGTCATCGAAAAAACTTCGAATGGACCAGCCACATCCAAAACTTCTACATCGTTAAATATCAAAATTCCTACAGTCTTCATACTAGAAATTTTTTTTCCCGTTGTAGAAAACATATCTAAATACATAATAATGCCACCTTTATTTTTCACTATAGATTTTAGGATTTCAACGAATTAGCAGATTTTAGAATTACACGACTATTAATTTATGGTAAAAGTTATGAGGTTTGTGCTTATATTTGCACAAGCTATTATCCCACACAATTTTCAAAATTTTGTTTGTTATGATGATGTCTATCGATTTCAAATAAACAAACGATTATTTATTTATACAATATATGCGAACTAGTATCATGAAAGTCCAAGCCTTTGCTGCAAATAAATCAGGATCAAAATTAAAGCCTTTTGAATATCAACTAGGACCACTCAAACCTGATGAAGTCGACATAGATGTAGAGTATTGTGGAATATGTCGTAGCGATTTACATATGCTCAAGAATGAATGGGGGATCACAAAATATCCTTTTGTCCCAGGACATGAAATCATTGGAAAAATCTCATCTGTTGGAAAAATGGTAACTCATCTAAAAACAGATCAGCGAGTTGGAGTTGGATGGAGATCTCACTCATGTCAGACATGTGAACAATGTTTGAGTGGTTATCATAACCGATGTTTAACCGGAGAAGATGTAATTGTGGGTAGACATGGCGGATTTGGGAACAAGGTCCGTTGTCAGGCCTTATGGGCTTTTCCACTCCCAGATAAGCTGAACTTTAAAACAGCAGGTCCACTCTTTTGTGGCGGTATTACAGTATTTAGTCCCATCGTTCAAAATGGGATCAAAGCTACAGATCACGTCGCAGTGGTAGGGATAGGAGGGCTTGGTCATATGGCGCTCCTTTTTCTCAATGCTTGGGGATGTGAAGTTACGGCTTTCTCAACTAATCCTAAAAAAGAGAAAGAATCTAGGAAATTTGGGGCACATCATTTCATAAATTCAAATAATTTGGATAATTTGAACTCATTAGCAAATAAATTTAAGATGATTCTTGTAACTGCAAATATCGAGATAGATTGGGATGCTTATATCAATACTCTTGCCCCAGGAGGAAGATTGCATATAGTTGGAGCCGTCCCTCAGGTAAAGGCCACAATGTCTCCTTTGATTTCTCACGAAAGATCAATAGGAGCTTCTCCTACGGGAGGTCCTGCGGTTATCTTGAGTATGCTCGATTTTTGTGCACGACATCAGATTGGGCCACTGGTTGAGGAATATCCATTATCCAAAGTTAATGAAGCCCTTGAACATCTAGAGGGAGGGAAAGCAAGATATCGTATAATATTAAGGAATGATCTGACCTAGTCGATTATGGAAGAAATTTTATTTTTATTTAATGGATAGTTATTCTAATCCACCAAAGTCTAAATCACTCTTACTTTTTAGTAGATTTATTTAAATAATAAAATATAAAAAACAGTAAGTCCTCCAATTTGTTTCAGTTAATTTGATTCTTTGGCGAAATTTCCAAGATTAGACCTCAGCAAAGCTCGGTAGGAACAGATTTTCCTGTCAGTTAACCATAATTTCTTGATGCTGATGTAATTATCATGTTCTTAATAGGCTTTTGAAGGTAATGTCAGTGTAAACTTTGAACCTTCAATCTTTTTATTTCTATCGTAACAATTTTCCGCCCATATCTTTCCCCTGTGAGTCTCTATTATTTTTTTTGAAATGTACAATCCCAATCCGGTTCCTTTACGTGATTTTGATACAAACTTGGTGAATAGATTAGGTAGAATTTCTGGATCTATCCCGCTTCCCGAATCACTAATGGTCAATAGAACCTCATGGGTAGTCATGTTCTCATTTAGCATCAGAGTGATTGTCCCCCTTTCTGTAAATTCAACTGCATTTTCTAAGATGTTCACGATAACCTGAATAATTCGTGTTCTATCTGCAAATACATATCCAAAATTCCTCTTGTTTTCAGAACCTGTATCAATGTAATCATTGGGTCGGGAATCGTACTTGATTTCTAACTGATTTTTATTTAAGATATGTATATTATTATTGTATT
>JAKDMR010000252.1 GCA_030452275.1 Candidatus Nitrosocosmicus sp.
TTAATGAGATAAGGTAAGTTATTATGATTAAAGATAAAAGTGAAAAAAATAATATGATTAAAGCAACGACGGTTGTTAGTCCCCATGCGTGGTTGACTTTGGCCATTCTTAGTAGTACTTTATTGACAGTTTTTTTCTCAGAAACCATGCTTCTGCCTGCAATCCCAGAAATAATAGATGATTTGGAGATATCTTATGGAACGGCTGCATGGATATTCAGTGCTTACTTGATTGTAGCTGCAGTGATGACTCCAGTTGCTGGTAGACTGTCTGATCTATTTGGGAAAAAGAAAGTATTACTATCATTACTTGTAATATATATAGCAGGACTCACAGCTGGCGGATTTGCAGATAATATAACTTTTCTACTTATTACCCGCATCATTCAGGGTGTCGGGTTAGCAGCAGTTCCAGCTGCATTCAGTCTTCTTCGAGATACATTTCCACCGGCTAAATTATCTATAGCTGTAGGGGTATTTGGTTCTGCGTATTCAGCCGGTTCAGTAGTTGGATTATTAGTTGGAGCTAGCATAATCCAAACCTTTGGTTGGCATGCCACTTTTCTGGCCATAATACCTTTCTCGATTTTGATAACATTATTGATTGCAAGATTTGTAAGGGAGTACGAAGTACCAAATCGATCAAATAGTTCAAAGATACAAGGAGATGTATCAGAAAAGAAAGGAAAACCGTTTTCGATAGATATTAAAGGTATATTGGCTCTTTCAATTACAATAGCTTCATTCCTCATTGCACTTACAGTCATACAAATCGGCACAAATAATGAGAATATATTACAAATTACTGGAGCATTTATAATTTCTGCAATCTCATTATCTATCTTTGTTATAATAGAGAGAAGGGCTCTGCATCCATTCGTTAACTTGAGACTGTTACGAGATAAAACCCTTTTGCCTTCGTTTATCCTACTAATAGCTACAGGAATCGCAATGTTCATGATTTATCCCACAATAGTCCAGTTGGTAAGGAGTCCAATTCCGTTAGGTTTCGGAGGTGATTCGATAGACGCTGCAAACGTTCAGTTACCTTTTATGATCAGTTTCTTGGTGTTTGCAAGTATTACTCCATTTATCATAAATAAAATAGGCAGCATAAAACCAGCCATAATTGGTGGAATCATCAGTTTATTTGGTACATTCGGATTACTAATGTTCCATGCAACGGAGTTCATAGTTTCTGTAGACTTAGCTATAATCGCCATGGGCCTATCGCTTACAATGACCACAACTTGGAACATCATAGTGTCCTCCTCCCCAAAAGAATTTACTGGAATATCCGTGGGAATTGGTGCACTATTATTGTTCATAGGCATGGCAATAGGTCCCGCTCTAGCGGGAGTATATATGGCTGACCATGAGAATATTGGAACCCAAGTATCATATCCATCAGCTCAGTCATATGATCTGATTTTTTCTACTGCTGTATTGCTTTCGGCAGTATCCCTTGGATTTGCGTTTATACTAAAAAGAAAAACGATGTATATTGCGGTTTAAGCAGCGATACCAAGAGAGTATCCCCAAATTTTTTAGAAACATCTTAAAAGATATCCGGTATGGACTAATTATACTATCCAATAAATCAAAAGATACAGCAAATCATCATTTGAGATATTAATTGGGATAAACCTGAGTCAGAGTTTTATGAACATGGGATTGAAGCTATAATGAATTATTTTATTTATGATTCGCCATTTTAAATCTACATATCAAATACTTGTTTTTTGATGACTTTGACAAAACTATCAAGGTTATTATTTAATGATATTTTGTTATCAACCGTTTTAGCCAAATTAAATGCTGGGTCTCCATTGTCCATTATGTAGGGTCACTGCCAAAACATAACTCCATACGGTAAAAACTTTTTAAATGTTTCAAGTATCTATTATGCGGGCTTAATCTTATTTCGATTCCATCTCCCGTACCCGAGTCATACTCACCATCTAGGAAGGAATAATAGGACAACAAAAATGTCTAGTAAATATGCAAGGGATCAGAGGTACGATACTATTGTGAAGTGTTATCTACATCGCGCGTCCTATTTTGTTAGTATAAATTGGATTTGTTTTTATATACATCATAAAAAGAAATAATCATGATTCTACAGATCGATTAGAATCGATATTTTCAATAATTCAATCATTTTTCAATAATTCAATCATTTTTGTTCCAAGTCTTTTTTTATCTGTTCAAATTGCTCCTTCGTTATCGCTCCTTTTGCATATCTTTCTTTTACTATATTTTGGACTTCGTAGTCGCCACCATATTGTGAATGATAACGCGATGAATTTCCACAACTATTAGACCAAAAAATCCATCTTGAGATAAGGGATATCATAAATATCAAGAATATTATTCCTATGAATCCAAACTGAAATGGAAAGAATGCTAATGGGAGGTGAACTCCTGAAGAGATAGGAGTAGTAAATAAAAAGGGCATGATAATTGAAATCCCTATCAGAACCAGTAATCCAATTATACCCCAGGCGATAAATCCTCTCATTCTACCGTCTGATTCCTTGCTGTCGTTCAAATTAGAAGCACCAGTTTTCTATGTCAGGTTGAATATTAGATTTAAGAAATTTTTGCATTTGACTATTTTATATATTCCAGTCGATCTTCATTATTACCCCGAATATAGTCTTCAACTACAGTTATTACCTCGTTTTTATTATGGGTGATTAACGCCATGGTTCGTTACCATTGTTATCGCCTTGATCATGGAATCCCCATGGGCCTTTCCAATGTCCAAAACCAAATGATTCATGCTCCTGTCCTTGTCCATGACCATATCCATGTTCGCCTGAAAATCCAAAGATTCCATGCCCCATACCTTGATCTACTGATTTGCCATAGAAATTCAGCATCTGTATGCCCTCTGATTTGTATAGCACGGAACCATTCCCTGCATCAACAATTGTCTTATATCCCGTATGGTTAGATGGATTTATTGCAAAGAAGTTGTATACCAAATATCCTTGGTCCACTCCTAGATGACCTCCCAATAAAATAGTGTCATTATTGGATTGTCTTGCGGCAATATCAGCTGCTTGTACAAAAGATGTTTTTAGATCATTTTCAATAGCAACTTGTGCTTTTTCTAAGACATTTATCGAACCATTAATCTTTGGTAATTGGTCACTAAAAATTCCCCTCTCGTTTGTGGTCATATTTGATGACTGAATGGCAGTAACAAAAGATATTACTGGATTTGTCAAGAAAACTCCCATGATAATAACTGCAGCTATAATAACCACAGGTAGTATCACTCTATTTTTTACTTTGCTTGAATTTGTTTTTGTCATTGTGACAAATGATAAGCTTGTTGTTATAACCATTGTTTACCTTTGACACGTAACTAAGTTACCTCGTGTTTAGAGTAGATCTAAAATGTTGGTACGAACGTTTGTTTTTTTTGTTTATGAGGCGAAAATATTAATATCATTTTGGTTTCAAACTGGCTCTCTAAAATACTTGTCAAATAATTAATTCAATGACTTGGGTCTATTACTTACGGACAATTGAATGATAAATAATCCACGGTGTTAGAAATAATTTGAATGAGGATTTTATAGTTCAATTACAGAAATATGTCAAGTCAAAGATTTCCAATAGAGGTTAATTGGATGGAACAGTTACCTATTAGCGGGAGTTAACTGGCACCATCTTGATCATTTTTACCTAAATCTTCATCAATTTTTTTCTGCATTTCTCTATATTTCTTATATTTCTTATCCCACTTTGAAAGGATAAACCACTGTCTAATTCCTATTCCCAACCAAACAATAACAACAATAATAGGAATCAGGGGAATAATTCTAAAAGAAGAATTAAATCCAGAATTAGAACTAGAGTCACCTCCCCAAGATCCATTTCTTGTCCAATTATTATAGTCATCATGAAATGGGAATCCAAATAGCATAAATGTTAACATAAATGCTATCGGAGGAATTATCATAATGGTTAATAACATAATAATGAAAA
>JAKDMR010000253.1 GCA_030452275.1 Candidatus Nitrosocosmicus sp.
CAGTTCTTTTTTCTGTTCCTTGGATAACTCTAACCTGAGTGGATGATATGGCACAGGCTATGATAAAAACAACAAAGCTAAATTCATTTCTATAATTACAGAGGTTGAATGTAGTGAATATTGATGAAGGCTTGGAGACTTAACTTAACAGATATTCATTATTCGGTAGTTTACGAGTCCCGATACTATATCAGATATACTATCATACTTTCTTAACCTGTTTCTGAATACATCATTCATTATCCTGTACTTTTTTATCCTGCAGATAGCATGTTCTATTACTATCCTTTTTGCAGAATGATTCGTGTTGTACTCCTTTTGCTCTAAAGTTAGCTCACAGCTTTTCTCCTTTTTGATAGGCAGTAGTGATTTTTGCTCTGGAAAGTCTTTCTTTACTCCCAGAAATCCAAGATCATACATACTCGTTATATCCTTTGGTAAACTAGGATGATTCTTTTTGTAGATCCTGTAATCATGTCTCTTACCCATTTGATTATGCCTTGTCTTGTAGATTATCAGACCCTTCTGGTTTGTAGTAAACAAATTCTTGACAGTGTGTTTCTTTCTTTTTCCAGAGTAGTATAGTCTACTTTTTAACTTGTTTTTTGTTGGCTTTGGTATTGGCTTTTCCGAACAGTCTGTAAAAGCCATAAAGCCTGGGAAATACTGTTCTACCTCCTCTCTGGTCTTTAGCCTTCTGGTTACCTTATATAGTTTCTCAGGAATGGGCCAAGATTCTCTTATCAACCTTTCAATCTTTTCAATATCCCTGCACACATTACTCTGATCCAAATCAAATATGAAACTTGCCAAGGTATAGGTTATGTACAGCCTGTAGTACACCAAGACCATGATAACCCTATCCTTTACAAGGAGCTTGAAACGTCTGCCACCACCTATAGAACGTTGTCTGGTTTTTCTATGAGAAAGACGTTTCATCTCGTGTTTTGGATACTTTGACCCTATTTCCTTAAAAACATCATCAAACTGTTTAACTGAAAGTCCTGTGAAAGATTTGAACATTAATGGTTTTCTGGATAACTTGTAATAGGATAACAAAGGAAAGGACATGTTTGCTTATGATGGATGGAAATAAAGCTGTTTTGGCTAATTGCGCAAGAGATCTAATAAATTATTGTGAATTTATGACTTTTAATTTGAATTCCAGAGCATAAATGTCTGAATAAGTCTATTGGTTTATGACAAGTATATGTTTGTTTGGAGAACCCATGTAAGATCGGCTTTTTAGGTTTCAAAAATGGTAAAAGAGTTGATGAAATGATAAACGTGTTATTGAATTATCTTTTTGGGAGACTATAGAGTAACAGGAATAGAAATGGTTAAATGACACTGATTTAGGGAACAAAGCACCAACTCGGCAAGAATAATCATGGTCTAGTTTTCTCCATTCTTTTTCCAGACCTGTTGGTCTGAGTATTAAAATGGAGTTTATCGTTCATACTTACATTTTATTAAATACTTAGTAACAGAGTTCCAAACCAGGTACGCAAACCAATGTTCCACTCTGCGGTGCAGATCCATTTTGGGTAGGAATAAGCGAAAAAGTCATTTTTCCAACCAAGTCGTTAGGGATAGCGGTGTTATTAGAGGGATTGGGAGATGCAATGTTATTTTTGTTGTTGTCATTATTATCATTGGTTAGATACTCATCCACTATTTGCTTTACAGTCGGTTTTGCTAACAGGAAATGTACCACATCCTTGGTTGCATTATTTGCATCAACAACTAAAGCATTAGTAACATCTTTTCCATTAACATAACCCAAATACCCTCCTGTAGAGGACAATGGACTAGGTTTTGGAATAACAACTTCCTGATGGATAAATACTTTATTGTCGGGATCATCGATCCTTTCACTACTATAAGGAAATGGCATAGTAATATTTATCGAATTAGACGTTTTATCATATGTTACATTGCTCAGCTCATCATAATATGAGATTAAATGTAACGGTACTAATTTTCCGTTCACATCAAGCGTCACATCTTTGGTTGCTCCAACACTTAACCAGCCTTCAAATACTGGTTGTTGATCATCGGGCAGGATCGTACGTGCAAAGTCTACAGTCACTACTCTAACGATAAAGTGGTATAACCCTCCTTCTAAAAATATGGGACCGGCTGCTACTACCGGAGCATCACCTCTAGTGGTATAAGCATTCATTATGGGATCAAGCTCTCCATAGACTGTAATTTGGTTTTGATCCCTTGGTTGCATCTGGATAGAAAGGTTGCCTTTGGAATCAAAGAACCAGTTAGATAACAAAGTTTCACTATCCTTTTCAATCGTAATAAAATATGTTACTTCCTCAAAGTTCTGATCTGTCTGGTTATCATAAAGTCTAAATTGAATTTCAGGTTTCTGACCTTGCTCCCTTATGGTTTCGGTAGTCACAACAGGAGGACTCATTTTTATCAGCAAATTGGCATCCCTATCTCCAAAGGAAGCGGATAGTTCTTCCATAAACAGACCATCTCCATAGGCATTATTATACAGAGGAGATATCAATACAGAAATGATTAAAACTATAAAAAAAACCAGTATTGAATAATTCTTCACAATAAGGTATAATATCGATAACCATAATTATGTATTGTCATTATAAGATATCGGACCACGAATAGAATTTAGTACAAAGAAACATCATTTGGTAATGAGCATTTACATAAAGTCAATGAGGTTCTGTCCATAATATGAAGACTTGATTTGGAGGTGTTATTTAGTCCGACCAAAATGTAAAATAATGAGAAAGATAAAAAAAAGTTCAACTTATAGTTCATCTAAGTGCTGTATACCCAAACAACATTAGTTCATAGATCAAAACAGATATTTTAGTATCCATACTTATTAACATGATTTCACCAATCATTCCTTAAAGGATACTTTACTATTTCTAGGTTAAATCTTCTTGTCCTGCAGTATTTGGCTGCAGTTGATTTTAAATGGGAAAAGGAAGAATAATGTTTTGATATCCGCAAGTCATTTTTTCTTGACTCTATCAACATTCTTCAACTGTACTAAACTAAGGATGCTCTTTAGTCATAGATGATACTCAGAGAATCTTTATTAACTTCTAGATATCTTCTTACTTTCTTTGACCTGTACTAAAGAGGAACACCGTCTTCAAATAACCGGGTTGTTTTTCCGGTGCTCGTATCTGTTTGAGACAGTCAAGAAATATGTCTGGTTAAATAAATCATACTGACAAAAGGAGAGTTGTTTACTCCCATCCAGAGTCATGATACCAAATACATACGTCTTTTGATGCAGTCCTGTCATGGTAGTAACTACCAATCTTAATCCATTGGATGTCTACAATTTTCTTCTCCTAAAATTACATTATGTACAAATATGGATTCATCCCATATACTGATCTTGATTTAGGTAATTCCTTGGTTATCAATTCAACATCTGTCTTTCATATGATGCACTCTGATCATCAGTGAGTTTTTCCTTTACATGATCATTCTTGTAGACTTTATCTAAGGCATCCGACCTCAACTGTATAATTACCAAAAAATATCAACCAGCTAAAGCCTATCTCCGATCTTTTATGTGCGGGTATAACTCTACTAAATGTTATATTAAGATAGTGATGAAACTAGAGGTAGATTAAATATTGTTAGTATATTAGGGTGTACTTTAGAGTGTACAATCATCATTATATCAATAGGAGAGGATTTGTTTTCAATCGAACTATTCAACTCAATTAGCGCATTTTCAAGATTGAAAGTCATATTTATCCTGTCTTCTCCCTCTACCAAAGGTATAAGTTTAGTTTTGAATGTCTCAATGACATGTTCTGAAAGTGCCTGTGCTATCTGATATCCAGTCCTGTTTACTATTTCATTATTGCTGTCATTTGTATATGTCATCATGTCATCATTACCCATGTGCATTCCCATACCAGATGAATCATTACCCATGTGCATTCCCATACCAGATGAATCATTACCCATGTGCATTCCC
>JAKDMR010000254.1 GCA_030452275.1 Candidatus Nitrosocosmicus sp.
TATATGTTGTTCCTTTCATAAAATATCCTGCAAACCCACCTGCCGTAGGAGATCCAGAATCTATTGGATTAAGAGAAAACTTGTATACTATCTATCAACTGGCATCCGGATTAATAGCTTTGGGCGCCACTATTCTAATATATAAGTTACGAAGAGTTAGTTACATTAAATATATAATTCCTGTCTTTTATCTTGGCCTAGCTGCTTCTATTTATGCGATATTTCCAGCAAATCCTGATGAAATAACTGCTCCAATGGATCTAGTCAACGCCTTCAGAGCCGTTACCTTTGGTACAATGGTTATGTTCTATTTAGTTCTAGGTGCTATATTTGGGATTATGTGGAATAAATTTAAACCTCATGAAACAGCCAGAATAACTGCCTAACAACACTATTTTTTGTTGTTACTGTCAAGAGGTTTAACTGATCATTGCGTATTTTTCAATCATAAATTAACGTCAATTACAATGTGACGTGAAATGATTCAGGTGTATCTGAAAGTCTTACTTGATCTTGATCTTGATATTTAACTAGTTAGTTAATTAAGTACGAATTCTTTCTCAGTGAATACAAGTGGAGTCCGGTATCTTTAATCAGATCCAATAGGGACCAATGGTTACTCAATCCGTCTAACTCCTAAAAACTCTATATAATTCCTTATTATGTCTATTAATTCTTGGTTTTTTGCGCAATTGAGTTCCACAACAAGGACAGTCAATGGTGGTGTCTATATTTTGAAGAAATTTTCTGCAAACTGAACACCACTTTAATCCTTGTTTATATGGACTAATACCCCTGATTCTTCTTATGTTTCCTAAGACACGAGAACATATGCCTTTACATTGTTGAACCAATTTGTATAGTATTGGATAAACTATCCGACCATATAAATTATGATCAGGTAATGAGATAAATTTGAGATTCAGTTTACCTTGTTTGTTTTTTGGATCATACACAACGAGGAGGAGATTACATTCAATATTAACTAATGGTTACCTTGAATAAACCGGATCAATATACCTTAATTTCGTATTAGACATGCGATATCATATTGTTAACAGATGAGGATGACGAGGCTACGCATATCAATAGTTTTTCTCCTGAGCTTATATTTACAAGTATTTGATGAAATTCTTTCCAATAATTGTTAACAAATGTATTCCCACACAATTACTGTCTATTAGTATTTCAATGGATTGGAGTTTATTATCTTTGTTAAGTTATTGTACTTAGACATGTCAACTAGTGTACTGGCCCGATAATTTTAAGATGAAATACTACCACTAATTAAAATGCAGCGAATAATTACGCTTATAGGATGTTTCAGGATGTATTAATCATTGTTCCCACACTTTGTACTTATAAGAACAAATATACCGATTCCTATTGTACATGATGTCACCGGGATTGACATTTAGTAGTATGGGAATTGGTATATTAAAAACACGATGGAGATAATCCAAAGTGATTATTAGATCTTATGTATAAAATTATAGGATGATAGAATAGGATAAGTCCAGGCCCGTGGGGATTAGTAACAAATTTGACTATAATATAGGATTCATTTATGACAGATCGAGTTAGAAATCAATCGATTTATAGTAAAAGGTTCTAACTAGACTAATAATTGTAGGTATCATCTTAGTCTTAGGAACATGGGGTTTCTATATAAATCAACTTCATCTTTAATTTTTATGAATCCAAATTTTTCATAAGTTGAAACCTTTTCACCTATTGCTTCCACTATAAGAATTTTACAACCTACTCGCTTAGACAATTTAGTCCCTATGTTGGCTACAAAATCAATCATATGACGGCCAATACCATTTTGTCTATATCGAACGTCTCTTGCCATCTCACTTATCAACACTCCAGGAACATGATCATGTCTAGATAGCCCTTTAAGAGATTCATGTTGAAATCTTGATATTTGACTCATTATTAGAGTAACATAGCCAACGACTTTCTTATCAGGCATATGAACAAACAACCATAATTTAGATATGTCTTCCAAATCGTCTTTTATTGCAAAGTCTTCATCTTTTATATAAGTTTCAAAATCTTTATTTTCACAAGCAAAATCAGAAAAGTCAATATTCTCTTCAATTAATTTTTGATAGGAAAAAAACTTCTACATTTGATAAATCAATTCTTAGGTGATCATCAGTAGAACTCAAGACTTTTAAATATGGATTTTAATCCTACTCCCCCTTTGAATCATTTCCTGGATTTTTTTCTTAGAGTCGGAATCTAATGGCTTTTTCACTTTTAGCATAAATGATTTCCAATCTTTTTCATCCAGCAATTCGGGGTATCTGGCCATTCTACTTGTTTATCTAACAATTAAAGTATAATAATCTTTTCTATATATGCCCAATGAATAGAAAAATACTAGTGCTACCGTGGGGATACGATTCAAGATTGAAATACAATCTAGGACCTACTTTATGGAATCAAATGGAAAATAGCAACTATTCAACCAGATATTAAGAAAACATCCGATCATTTACCATTCTATTAATCGCACCGTCGATGAGTATGGACTTTGGTTCTCCTTCATCTAGACCCGTTATAAAATATTATACCAAATTAAATCAAAAACTATTGTTAAACCGACTTATCCGAATAATCATCTGCTGGTATACTATTGATCCCTTTGTTATTTTTATAATATCAAATCATATCGATTCATATGAGTAGTTCGGATAACTTTGCAAACCAAAAAGATTCCGGCGGTCTTCTCAAAATTTTTTTTATCCGCGCCGCAAAGAAGAATCATGAAGCCTTAGCAAAGATTGGCAAGCAAACGGATGATTTTTTCAGGAAACATGGAGTGCCAAAATATGTGTATAGATTGAATTCAAGAGAGAACATGATGGATTTTGTAAATGTATCAAAAACCATTTCCGCTAATGATGACGAGGATGTATGGTTGGAAATACAATTCTACAGAGATGCCAAACACGTAGAGGAAGTTATGAAGGCTATGGAATGCGATAAAAGGGCTAACGAATTGTATGAGGAATCTATGGAACTTATTACACCTGGATCAATAGTGTTTGGAGATTTTATTAAGTCGGAAGGAATATCTTGAATATTCTAATAATGACTTTATCTAATTAATAATCATATTTTTTTGCAATAAAATAGCCCAAACCAGTTACTACAAAGATAATGGTATAAAACAAGATAGAAAGTGGATAAGATCTTGAAGAAATAAGAGCGTTAGGAGTGAGCCGGGCCGGTATCTTTACATAGTAGTTTATGAAATGGAATAATACTCAAAAAAATAACCAACTGATTTTTCCATTCATTTATGATACGCCTTACTTTCAATTTTTCTTTACTTCATAGTGGAGCAAAACCAGGCCACCGTCAAACACCTTGGATTCGATCAATGTAAGTTTTTGGATCTCTTTCAAGTCTTTGAAGATAGTCTTTCCTTTTCCGAATACAATAGGAACAACTAACAAATAAAATTCATCTACTAGTTTTTCTTTAATCAAGGAAGAATCGAACGAGGCACCTCCATAAACGAGTATGTCCTCCCCATCTTGGTCCTTTAACTTGGTAATTTCGTCTTTGAGATCACCTTTTGCAATTTCTGTATTTATCCAGTTTGACTTGGTTAGTGTTTTCGTAAAAACAATCTTTGGAATCTCAATCATTTTTTTAGCGAATGCGTTCCAAGGGTCATCTGATTTGTTCATCCTACTAGACCAATGCGAAATAAATTCATCAACCATTTTTCGTCCCATAATAATGGTATCAACTGATTCTGCTATATCGTCTATACATTTCATACAATCATCCTCGCAAATTAACCAGTCCATTTCATTGTTGGGTCCAGCGATACAACCATCAACTGAAATATCCACCTGGAGTTTTAATTTTCTCATTGCCTTTTTGTTATCGTTCATCTATTCTCTCCCCTACAATTCGCATCTAAAAGATCCTGCTTTCTTCTTGCTTAATTTCATCGACTCAAAA
>JAKDMR010000017.1 GCA_030452275.1 Candidatus Nitrosocosmicus sp.
TTCTATGTAGACCAAATGGGTAGTAAGGACATTTGTCAAAATTTTTATATTAATAATTAAAAAAAAGACAACTACAATTCATTCTAATTAACTACAAAAAGGTTTATTTTTTTTTATTCTTTTGATTAAAACTATTTACTTCATATCCTATCAAACAAATTAGAAATATAACATGAGAACATAATACTATGACACTTGCGCCACAGGAATTAGAGAATACTGCAAGCAAATTTGCCGCCGAAGCAATCAAACTGGATTCTCAAGGATCACATTCATCAGCAATAAACTCGTATCAAAGGGCTAGTGAAGCGTTAATAAAGTTAGTTCAAATCTATCCAGAGTACAAACTAAATAGAGTCTATCTAGAGAGGGCTGGTGCTTATCAGAATAGGATAAAGGCTATACAAATGGCAAATGGCATACTAGAGGATGATAGGCATTCTTCATCTGAACCTGAATTAAAGAGAAATGGCATAATGGATAACCCATTGCCGAAGATGAATTCAAGAATTAATCACGTTATTCCTTCGAATAAAACAAATTTGCACAATGATAATCAACATGGACGGCAGAACCCGCAATCTACAGATTCAAACAAGATTCAAGAGTTAAGTTCAGAGCTAGAAAACCTGATACTAAAGGAAAAGCCTATGGTGAGTTGGAAAGAGGTAGTGGGGCTTGATGATGCAAAAAGAGCCATTCGTGAATCCATTGTATACCCAACAAGACGTACTGATTTATTCCCACTGGGTTGGCCCAGAGGCATTTTGCTTTTCGGGCCACCTGGTTGCGGAAAAACTTTACTTGCAGCCGCCGCTGCCGCTGAAATTCACGGGTATTTCATAAATATTGATGCCGCCTCAATGATGAGCAAGTGGTTAGGAGAAGCAGAAAAAAATATTTCAAAATTATTTACCTTTGCGAGAGCTTTGCACAAGAAAGAAAAAATTCCAATATTGTTATTTATCGATGAAATAGATTCTCTTTTGGGAACCCGGAATGGAGAAGTTGGAGGAGAAGTTCGTGTAAAAAATCAATTTTTGACCGAAATGGATGGAATTAATGGAAAATCTAAAGAATCATTCCTTTATGTAATAGGGGCAACCAACAAACCTTGGAGTCTGGAATCTGGATTTTTGAGAAGATTTCAAAAGAGGATCTATGTAACCCTTCCAGATATGGCTTCCAGACGGAACCTTTTCAAACAATATGTTTCAAAACTTACAAAAGATCCATTACTTAAGATAGATGAATTGGCAAGATTATCGGAAGCCTACAGTGCTAGTGATATCAAAGACATTTGTCAGTCTGCACAACTAAGGGTTGTGAATGAACTCTTTGAAAAAGGTGAACCACTGGTAGAAGATGATTTACCGAGGGAATTGAATTTGGCAGACTTCAAAGAAATGTTTAAAGTTAGGAAACCCAGTGTGAGTTCAGATATGATTAGAGCTTATATGCGCTGGAGTGAACAATTCAAAGCTCTATGATCCCATCTTAAATCTATCAATTCCTTCATTAATTATCCGCTCAGCCACTTTACTATTTTCCCAGCCGGTGACTTTTACAAACTTGTCTTTTTCTAATTCCTTGTAGTGCTCAAAAAAGTGCTTTATTTTATCCAAAGCTGGACTGCCTAATTGATCTATTTCATTGTACCTGGAATAATCAAAATCGATTTTTTCATGAGGCACGGCTATGATTTTAGAGTCCTTTCCTTCTTCGTCCTCCATGATTAAGACACCAATCGGCCTGGATTTGACTACTGAAAGGGGAGAAAATTGATCGTTACTCAATACCAGGATATCTATTGGGTCCCCATCTTCTTCCTTAGTTTGGGGGATAAATCCGTAATTAAATGGGTATACCATTGAAGTATGTAGCTTTCTGTCTACAAATAAAATTCCAGTTTCTTCATCCAATTCATACTTAATGTTACTGTTTTTAGGAATTTCAACAACTACATAAATGTCACCAGGTGGTTTCTTTCCTGCTCCAATTTGATTAAATTTATTCACAATAAGAGATTTTTACAATTTTAATATAATTCTATTTATAAGAGGATCTGCATCCAAGTACTTCTAATCAAGAACAAGATTTTTACAATTTTCTGTCATTGTTGAGTTTCGCCTGGATGTGCAAGGATCATACAAAAGCGAAACTAAATTAGTCGTCAATCGAATCATCAAATCATCTCATCCTCTGGCGCTTAAATCGAGTTGTGGTTATTGTACCTCGAAAAGTATGTTTGAATGTTTTCCAAAAATATAAGAATGGATGGACATTTGATTTTCAATATAGTATGAAATTGGGGGATAAATTTGAGCTAAAGACAATTGAAAATCAGGTTAGAGTATATTATGATGATCCCGCAATAAAAACAAACATTAAAGAATATCTTAGAGACTCTAAAAATTTTAAAAAGACGATAGGCTACGTAGAGGGGCCGCCTACGATGAATGGGGAACCACACTTGGGCCATATTAGGGGTAGGATAATTAAGGATCTATGGTTCAGAAAATCTACCATAGAAAAAAAGAAAATGGAGTTTCAACCTGGTTGGGATTCTCAAGGTTTGCCAGTGGAACTTCAAGCAGAAAAGATTCTAGGCCTAACCGGTAACAAATCTGAAAATCTTCGAAAGGTTGGAATCAGGAAGATTGTCGAAACATGTAAAGCATTAATTCTTGAATATAACAAAAAATGGGTAGAAGTAGATAATTTAATTGGGATGTCTTTCGATTATGATAAGGGCTACTGGACCTATACTGATACATATATTGAAAGAGAATGGAAATACATTAGCAAGGCACTAGAGGACGGGGTATTGAAGGAATGGTTTCGAGTTGTAGCATATTGTCCTTCTTGTCAAACTTCGTTAAGTAATGCTGAAATCAATCAAAGTTATGAGCAGGTCGAAGATCCTTCATTCTATTATAAGGTAAAACTAAAAGAATCAGAAACTTTCCTAGTGGTATGGACTACCATGCCTTTTACATTAATTACCGACGAATTGGTGGGTGTAAATCCAGAGGCTCGATATTTAGTCATAAAGATTTATTTCAAAGACAAACATGAAAAATGGATTGTTTCTGAAAATAGGGTTGAAGAATTAATGGCCGATTTGAAGGTTGAAAATTATCAGGTAGTGGATACATTCTTGGGGATGAAATTAGAAGGCCAGCACTATATTCATCCCCTATTAGATAAGATACCGGGCTTGAGTAGTCTCGCATCCCAGGGAAAAATCCATTTTGTAGTCGCAGAAAATTTTGTGGATGTTACTACTGGTAGCGGAATAGTCCACCTATCACCAGCCAATGGAGAAGAGGACTTTGAAATAGCAACTAGACGAAAAATACCAATCTTTGTACCCATTGATGACAAGGTGTTCTTTACTAAAGATGCAGGCAAATATGAAAATCAATTCGTAAGAGATGTAGACTCAATTGTTGTTAAAGACATGGAATTGACAAATTCGGTAGTAAAAATCGGCAAACTAAATCATAAATATCCAACATGTTGGCGATCTCATCACAAGATAGTTTGGTTAGCAAGGAAGGAGTATTTCTACATGATTGATATTTTAGGAGACCAACCCATTGTTGCTGCCTCAAAAGTAAATTATTTTTATGAGCAACCGAAAAATAGGTTTCTTGAGATCATTAAGGAAAAGGTTCCCTGGTGTATATCGAGGGAGCGAGTATGGGGTACACCACTTCCAATTTGGAAATGTACTAAATGTTCTTTTATGGAAGGATTGTTTTCAAGGGAAGCAATTATTGCGAGAGCCTCTTATTTACCGGATGGAGAAACCTTTGAATTGCACAGGCCCTGGATAGATGAAATATTAATTAATTGTCCCAAATGTCAAAGTAAAATGAAAAGAGAACTATTTGTTTTAGATACCTGGCATAATAGCGGTAGTGCCCCTTATTCATCACTTTCTGATGCAGAATATGATACATTAATTCCAGCTGAATTTTTGACAGAGGGGATTGACCAAACCCGTGGATGGGCATATACCTTATTGATGTTAAATGTTATCTTCAAGAAAAGTCCTCAATCTCCATATCAATCATTCTTGTTCACAGGTCATGTCTTAGATGATAGAGGGAACAAGATGAGCAAAAGTCTGGGTAACGTTATAGATGCAAAATCTCTCTTAATCGACAATCCTGTGGATCTGGTAAGATTGTACTTTATCTGGAAATCTTCTCCAATAGAGCCTTTGAATTTTAACATGAAAGAAATGTCTTCTAGGCCTCATCAGGTATTAAGCACACTTTTTTTCCTACATATCTATTATCAGCAAAATGCGTCCTATGATCAGTTCAATTTCAGTGATTGGTACTCAAGGTCCGGTTGGAAGGCAAACGACCTTTCATTGAGGAGTCAAGACATTTGGATCTTAACAAAGCTAAAGGATCTAATCGACGAATACGCTCATTTGTTAAATAACTGTAGATTTCATGAAGCTTCTCACGCGATTGAAGACTTCATAATAAATTCATTGAGTCAAACCTATGTCCCCTTAATAAGATATGATCTTTGGAGCGATGATCTGGATAACCAGAAAAGGCGATTTACTGTATACAGAATCTTATCTCGCTGTCTATTGACGATTGATATAATACTTCATCCTATTTGCCCATTTTTTACGGAATACCTGTATCAATCATGTTTTAAGCAGTTTGATTCGATTCTGATGGAAAATTTGCCCATCGGTGAAGAATTAGCTTTGATATCTAATAAAAAAGTTGAAGGAGCATTTGATAAGATTAAGGAGATATCATCGCTATCATTTTCATTGAGAAACCGACACAAACTGAAAAGGAGGTGGCCGCTGGAGTCAGCTATGATTTACGTCGATGAAATTGAATTTCTAAAAGTGGGGGGAATAAAAGAATTGTTAAAAGAACAAATGAACGTTGAAAATATTGAGGTCATCGAGCTCAAGACAAATAATGTTGTTGAAAAAATAGTAAACTTAATGAATTCTAAAGCCCCAATAATCCCATCAATTACCATAAACAGAAAAAGTGTAGCCAAGATCGTTAAAGGTGATATCGGCATATTAATTGACAAGTTTGAATGTGAAGATAAAATCCGAATACTAAGACAGCTCCAGGAGAATGGGTTTTATCATTTCGATTATTCACCAAATAAATCAATAGATTTGAATATTACAGACATGGATTTTGCATTTGTACCAACTAGCGGTATTGTAATAGGAGAGAAAGAAAATACAGTTCTCCTGCTTAATACTTCTAGAAACGAGGAATTAGTGGTAAAAGGTCTGGTTAAGGACTTGGCTCGAAACATTCAGCAGCTTCGAAAAGAATTGGGGTATTCACCTACCCAAATATTGGATACAGCATATATTTCCAATTTTTCTCCAGAGGAAATTACAAAATTACGTGATTTCGAAATAGATCTGCAGAACTTGGTCCGAGTAAGCAAGATTGAATTTTCAGAAAAAACCAATGGAGATAAGGGATCTAAAAAGATAGAATTGGATGGCAGAGAAATTTCAATTTACATACTATAATTTCATAGTTAGTGTATATCGCAAGAGTAAACTACTGGATTACTGCAGAAATGTTATGTGGAAAAAAAACATATACCTTTAGTTTCAAAATAGAAATTTTTCTCCTTTATCCTGATCTCATGGCCTGAATCACCTTTTTTGACCAAGTAGGAGTGAACTAAGAATTCATCTAATTATTATGTCCTATCCGGATTTAAAGATTTATGCGAACAATCGTAAAAAGCAGGTCAGTAATATTTAAGAGAGAGAATGAGTCAAGTCTGAAAAGCTCACAGGAAGGGGCTGTAAACACGATTGAATGAATTTCTTATTTCTGTCTGGGATACTTTTTAAGTGTTTGAAAAATAGTTGGCTATGGTGTGTAAAGATTATTAGTTAAAAGTCAAATGTAATGATCTTTAATGTAGATAAATTCTTTTAATTGAACAAGATTGCTTGAAAAAGATGCGGAAACTGCAGGAAAGTAAACAAATGTCCTTTGAAGATTGTCTAATTGACAATTTCAGAGAGAAGTTGATGGACCTTTCTCAGACCGTAGCTGAAACAGGCAAGCCCGTAATACTATACACTACACTACTTGATGAAGTAAGCGATTATGGAGAACAAGAACTTGCAATCGTAAATGAAGATTTCGTCGTGATCCAAGTTATAACTTTTGGAGGCTATGTTCCAATTGCAATCCAGCATCAGAGAGTATTTACATTCGATGAATTCTCTACCTGGATTTATAAAAGGAGCAATAATCTATTTATCCAATGCTTTGGGACGCTCGATGATTCATTGATATCCATCCACTAGCATTATTTTGTAAATCATATGATTCTAATTTATTGCGATTTACAAGTTTCTAATATGGACCTCATTTCATTAGGAATTGTTTACCGAGGTCAATGGTCTAATATGAACACCGTTTATTTTTAAATAACATGATATCAATTACTATCTATAAACATGATTGAGGTTTATGAGGAGAATAGGCCCTGGGGGAAATTTGAAAAATTTGTTGAAAATGAAAAATGCACTGTCAAGTTATTACATTTGAATCCACATTCTCAAACCAGTTTACAGTATCATCATAAGAGAGAAGAATGGTGGAAAGTTCTAAAGGGCTCCATTTCTGTGGAACTCGATGATAATAAAAGTATTCTTCAGGAAAACGACGTGATTTTCATTAATAGAGGTTCAAAGCACAGGGTTAAGAATTTGCAATTCCCGTCTACCATTTTGGAAATTTCCATGGGCGAATTTGATGAATCCGACATAGTTCGGTTAGAGGATGCTTATAATAGAAAATAGAGAGGACATAATGAATAATCCCTAACTTTTCATCCTATCAATTTTGACCGGCATTGGCCCCCTTATTTCATGATAGGTCGTTATTATGATCGTAGAGCTGTTCTCTACCAATTCATAATATGGGTTATGAGTTGTCTTATCAATTCAGATTCGCAGATCCCGGGACGACACATGAATGTTTTTGTTGGGTTAATGGTTCTCTGATCTGTTCTATAACCGTAAAATATGATTTCAAAACGTTATTAAAAATAAGATAGCGAAATACAAATAAACCCCTGAATGATTTTTATCTTTTATGAGCGCAAGCAAAAAACCACATATGAATTTGGTGGTTACAGGACATGTCGATAATGGTAAATCAACCACTGTTGGTCATTTAATGGTCGATTTAGGTGTTATAGATCAAAGGACAATTGATTCTTTTGCAAAAGAGTCAGAAGCAACTGGAAAGGGTGATACCTTCAAGTATGCATGGGTTTTGGACAGCATAAAAGATGAGCGAGAAAGGGGTATCACCATTGATTTGGCATTTCAAAAATTTGAAACCCCTAAATTCTTCTATACATTGATTGATGCACCAGGACACAGAGATTTTATCAAGAATATGATCACTGGGGCTTCTGAAGCTGATGCGTCAATTCTAGTAGTTTCAGTAAAGCCAGGAGAAACAGAAGCTGCCACAGAACCAGGTGGTCAGGCTAGAGAACATGCCTTCTTGTCCAGAACACTGGGTGTAGGTCAAATAGTAGTCGCCTTAAACAAAATGGATGATGTTAATTATGCAGAGGCTCGATTTAATGAGGTAAAAGAAATTGTTGAGAAAATGTTGAAAATGGTAGGCTATAATACAGCTAAAGTAAACTTCATCCCAGTTTCTGCATGGAAGGGAGACAATCTTGTAAAAAAATCTGAAAATATGGCCTGGTACAAGGGATCCACGCTAGCAGAGGCGTTAGATTCTTTTACACCTCCTGAAAAACCTATCAATAAACCATTGCGTATTCCGGTTCAAGATGTTTATACGATAACGGGTGTTGGAACAGTCCCTGTTGGACGAGTAGAGACGGGTAAAATGAAAACAAATGAGAAGGTTATTGTGATGCCTTCAGGTGTCCCTGGTGAGATAAAGTCTATAGAAACTCATCACACTCAGATGGATTATGCCGAAGCTGGAGATAATATTGGATTTAATTTGCGAGGTGTGGATAAAAAGGCCATACATAGAGGGGACATAATAGGGAATATTGACAACCCCCCAAGCGTAGCTAAAGAGTTTGAAGCCCAAATTATTGTAATTCACCACCCTACAGCAATGGCACCAGGTTATACACCTGTATTGCATGCTCATACAGCTCAAGTTGCAGCCACAATATCAGAATTTGTAGCCAAGATTGATCCTAAAACTGGTGGGATTGTGGAAGAAAAGCCAAAGTTTTTGAAAACAGGAGATGCTGCAATAGTAAAAATCAGGCCCGTAAGGCCATTGGCAATAGAGACCTTTAAGGAATTCCCTGAAATTGGGAGATTTGCGTTAAGGGACATGGGAACAACTATTGCAGCAGGAATCGTAAAGAACATTACAGAAAAACACGATCCAAACAAGAAATAAGTGACGATAAATGCCTCAAGAAGCTAGAATCAAACTCACAAGCACAAACTTATTGACTTTGGAAAGTGTATGTACCGAAATTAAGGATATGGGGGAGAAAAACGGAATACGTCTAAAAGGACCTCACCCATTACCTACAAAAAAGATGCGGGTCGTTACCCGCAAGTCTCCGTGCGGACAAGGAACTAATACTTGGGATAAGTATGAGTTGAGAGTCCATAGACGTGTAATTGACTTGGGGGCAGATGACAGATCGATTAGACAATTAATGCGTCTAAAGATCCCCGAGGATGTTTATATTGAGGTATCTTTAACTCAATAAGTTTTTATATTCTTTTTTCTTTTTTTAGCCAAGTTTCAGCAGAATTCTGAAGCTCTTTTAAGACTTCATCAATTTGACTAGGATCAGATTTCATTTTACAACCTGCAGCATATTCGTGGCCACCTCCTTCCATGAGTTCATTTGCTATCTCATTGCATTTGATTATTGGGTTATTTCTTCGAATGCTAACCTTAGCTTCTTTATTAAAAAAGAATGCCACATCTACAGAAGTTTTTTGGAATATTTCTTCCGAAAACAAGCTAGTTTGTATATAGGATGAAACCGGTATTATTGCCATCTTAAGTCCATCAGATAACTCTTGAATTTTAATCATTTTTAGGGAGTTTGATTTTGCCTCGTTGCGAAGGTTTACATAAGTATTAAAATCTGACTGCATATCAGTATCCCACAATATCCCGTCAGAAACTCTCTTGGTTAGTATAGTAAGCTTTGAATAGAAATTCGAAAGAGTCCTATAATATACGATAAGCTCGGGCAAGGGAGGTATGTCTTGATCCTTTAAAAGATAATCTGAGGTATGCGCAATACTTGCTAATTGTTTTGCTCTGTTATTTCCATAGAGAAAGTGTTCGTACATCAATTCAGATGCACACTTGTTTCCGCCTTTGTCAAGTACCAATTGGAGGGCTTTGTCCTTGTCAAATAAGTTCAAAGCGCTCTCGGGCCAAGGATGGTGATCTACCCAGAGAACGGACCATGAATTTGATTTGAGGAAACCAAACGTGTCCGATATAGTTGAGATCGATTCTTCATTGAGCCCCAAATCGGTGAAAATGGCTAGGCCACTTCCCTGAGTTGCAACGACTTCTTTATAAATTAAATCTGAAACGCGCAAAAAGTTATCCCTACCATAAGAAGAAAAAATCAATTTTGATTGCGGATATCTCATGAGTGCGATTGATGCAGAAAATACCCCGTCGACATCAGATTCATGAGAAACTATTATCGAGTTCAATCTTTTGCCAAATTGTATACTTTTAAATAATCACTATGCAGCGGGTAAAAAGGATTTCCTATCTCAGATCCCATAAAGTCTCTTCCGTTCTATAGCTTTCAGGGTCTATCCTAAACCCTTTTGATACATTATATGGGGTTTCAACAAGCTTGAGGTTGTATTCCTTTTTCATCCTTTTAAATTGCTTTTCAAGCCACCGCAAGAACTGCTGCTCTACAATGCTACCCTCTTCTTTAAGCATCTTCGGATGCACCTGTGATAAGGTAGTTATTAACTCCATTTCAAAGTATAAATTAAAGAAATCCCAACCCATAGTCTTTCCCTCAGAGGAGCATTCAAACTTGGATTGATAATGACAGCCCCACTCAAGTTCACCCACTAATTCCATTATATATTCCCTCTCCTTTCTGAAGTTGAGACATGATCCTGAAATTAGTACCAATGGTGGTTTTTCAGCATCTTCCTTATGCATATCTGTACAAGCCGTATTTACTATTTAAAATTTAAAAGATATTGAAAACTTTAGATCTAGGTTAAGACTAAGAGATGGTTATATACCTTATCATTTGAAACCTGATACACTCATATTAGTTAATTTTTGACTTTATTTGGGGGAAATTGGAAGTACCTATTTCTGAATATGTGACCTACTTTAATTATGAGGGAGAAAATGCCGATTTCTTGGTGAGGGAAATAAAGAAAGCCGTTTTTAAAGTCTTAATTCGCGAATATAATGACAATCATGATACCGAATTCATTGAAAAGGAATTTTTTGTAAAGAAAGATACTCTTGATGCACTTTTTGAAGAGTACAATGTTATGAAAAAACCTACAGGTACAGAAAAAATTCTAGAACCTACTCACGAAATAGAACTATAGCTTCATACGGTTTTCCAAAGCCTTAACAATCATTATAAAAATTTGTAAGAACCGTTTATTTGTCTTTTAAAGCCGAACCTTTGGATTTTTATTTTAAATGGGCGATGCTCAAACGTGAGAAATAATCTATATCGGATGAGAATGCAAATATGACCTACCATATAATTAATATAACCTAGATTTTTATAAAAAGTCACGAATGCGACGGTCGTCCAGTTTGGTCTAGGACATCAGATTGCCAATCTGGTAACCCGGGTTCAAATCCCGGCCGTCGCATTGTAACTTTGTGTTATTAGTCCGTTAAATGTTGTAAATCTTTTAGTATTTTATAGAATTATTAATCGATGAGAGCTATAGACTATATGCATGCTACCTAGACTTGATTATATCAAACAAGCCAGACTAAAATTAGGAGTGACCCAGAAGAAGTTAGCGATATTATGCGGAATCAGTACATCTATGGTAAACCAAATCGAGTCTGGAAGATGTAAACCTAGTTATGATACTGCCAAAAGAATATTCGAAATATTGCTTTCTATGGAGAGCAATGCTTCTATAAAAGCTGGTGATATATGCAATAAAGATCTTATAACAATTCAGAGCGAAGAATCTTTAAGTACTGCAATTCTAAAAATGCGTGACCACAGTATCAGCCAAATGCCTGTCTTCAATGGGACGAGATTGGTTGGCATATTGACTGAAGATGATTTAGCTAAAATAATGATAGAAAATACTGATGAAGACATACACTTGGTAAAAATTGGTTCTGTCATGGAACCACCACCACCTCTTGTAGATGAATCAACCCCTGCAAAAGCGCTAGTTTCATTAGTAAGATTTGCCAAATGTGTATTAGTTAGTGAGAAAGGTAATGTAATTGGAATAATCACATTAACTGATACACTAAAGATTGTAGAACTCACCTAGTGGCATTCTACAACTTTTCCAGACCCACACAACAGTCAGCACACTTTAAACAATCACTGCAAATACTTACAAGTGATTCTTTGGGAAGGGTGATCGCACAAAGTGCACATTTCTTATCGCTCAATAAATTCAGATAGTATTATTACCTTATTAATCTTATTTTCAAATTTTCAAATATACCAAAAATTAATTAAATTAACCCTGCTACTCTCTTATGAGTTAAGGTGGATATCATTAATATTATAACATCTCTTGTTTCCTCTTACGGATATCTCGGAATATTTATAGCTGCATTTGCTGAAACCATGTTTCCACCTATTCCAAGTGAATTGATATTTCCTCTCGCAGGATTCGTAGGGTTCAAATCTAATTTTACCTATATTGAGACTTTTTTTATGGCTGCATCGGGAGCGGTAGGCGCGACACTCGGAGCCATCGTCATCTATATAATTTCTTTCAAAATAGGAAGAATTGCTATAATCAAAATTGGAAAGTATGTTTTTGTGAGTGAGAAAAAAATCGAAGCTGCAGAAAAATGGTTTGAAAAATATGGTATTTATGCAGTATTCTTAGGAAGGATGGCTCCAGGTGTTAGAGAATTGATTAGTGTTCCAGCTGGGATAGCCAGAATGCCATTCGCAAAATTTGTAACTTTTACATTTTTTGGCTCTTTGATATGGAGCTTGATTTTGGTTTTTTCGGGTTACTTTTTGGGAAATTCGTGGGATGGCTTGTCAGAAACACTTTCCAATTACTTTCATCTCATCTCTGTTATTACGTTATTTTCAATAGGTATCATAATTTTATGCTATGTATTCTATGGCAAAAGGAGGAATAGGATAAAAAACTAGGGTCCGGACCAACTCTTTTTTCATAAAGATAATCTCGAATCTTATCAGGTTGAATCAAATCATTATTGTATAAATTAAACTGAGCTACTAATGCCTACAAAACTGGGGATTTTCAGGGCTCTTAATTTTTAGTTAGCGGGTTTACATAAAAATTTAGTTGTCGAAAAATGTATTAATATTACGACAAAGAACTTGTCATATGGACAAGAAAATATTTGCTGATGTGAGTGAAAAGGAGATTACTCGTTCCATAGCTTCTATGTTTTTTGAAACTATTCAAGAATATAGCGATTCTGATGTTATAATCTTGGGTGCTGGACCAGCAGGGTTATCAGCTGGGAGAGAGATAGCAAAAAGCGGAGCTCGAACTTTGATAATTGAACAAAATAATTATCTTGGGGGCGGCTATTGGGTCGGCGGATACATGATGAACCCCGTCACAGTGAGAGCACCAGCCCAAAAAGTTTGGGATGAATTAGGAGTTCCCTATAGGAAAATCAATGATAATTTGTATGCCGCTTGGGGTCCTGATGCCTGCTCTAAATTAATATCTGCAGCTTGTGACTCCGGAGTCAGATTCTTACAATTAACCAAATTTGATGATCTTGTTTTGAAAAATAAAAAAGTATGTGGCGTAGTTATTAACTGGATGCCAGTATCCGCACTACCTAGAAATATTACTTGTGTTGACCCTGTGGCCTTTGAGAGTAAGATTGTAATCGATGCTACAGGTCACGATTCTGTGGCAGTAAAACGATTAATGCAAAGAGGCCTGGTTGATTGGAAAGGAATGAATCCGATGTGGGTAGAAGGTGGTGAAGACGGAGTTGTCCATTCAACTGGGGAGGTCTATCCAGGATTAATTGCAGCTGGCATGTCTGTGACTGAAACATATGGGCTACCAAGAATGGGACCAACCTTTGGATCGATGCTTCTATCGGGTCGAAAAGCAGGCGAACTAGCAGTTGCCAAATTGAAAAACGTAGCGGACTCTCCAAAAATCAAAGTTAAACTCAAGTAAGCAAATACTGGGTTCACTTTATCATTTTGAATCTCATCTTTTAATTCTGTAATTATTTATATTTAATAAAACTAAAATTATATCAATCTAATAATTAAGTGGATATATTGACGGCTAAGATAATTGACGGATTAGCAGTATCAAATCATTTAAAAAATAATCTAAAAAATGAGATTTCCGGGCTAGTAGCTAAGGGGGTGATACCTTGCCTGGCTACAATCCTTGTTGGGTCCGATCCACCATCGTTAGTTTATGTGAACAACAAACAAAAAGATGCCAACTCGATAGGGATACGAACTCTTGATTATAGATTTGATAGAAATATTTCACAGAACGATTTGATTAGATTAATTGAAAAGCTTAACATGGATTCTACTGTTCATGGGATATTGATACAATTACCATTGCCAGATCACCTTGATCAATATCATGTAATCAATATGGTGGACCCTAAGAAAGATGTCGATGGGCTTACATTTACCAATTCTGGTTTGTTGCTTAACAATAAAACAAATCTAATACCGTGTACCCCCCTCGGAATAATGGAACTATTCCGATTTTATGAAATTCAATTGGATGGGACCAATGCGTTGATTGTTAACAGGAGTAATTTGGTGGGAAAGCCTTTAGCATCATTGTTATTGAGTAAAAACTCTACTGTTACTATTTCTCACTCTCATACCAAGAATCTCCAGTTTTTCTCGCAAAATGCAGACATAATTGTTACCGCGGTGGGGAATAGGGATTCATTTGTATTAACACCTGATATGGTCAAGTACGGCGTAACAATTGTAGATGTCGGAACAAATAGATTGGATGGCAAACTTTGTGGAGACGTGGATTTTGAAATGGTAAAAGAAAAAGCTAGCTACATTACTCCGGTGCCTGGCGGAGTTGGCCCAATGACCATTTGCATGCTTCTGCGTAATACAGTCGAGGCCTCAAAGGCATATACAAAGTAAAAAAATGGTACCTTCTAAAGAGGTCTTGAGACAGAAATATCTCTTGATACGAAAGAACTTGCTGTCTTATGATTGCTTTATTAAAAGCTGGTCTGCTCAACAAATATTTCTCGGCTCAAAGTTCTTTTTAGAAAGCAAAGTTATTGGTCTGTATTATCCAATACTAAATGAAGTCCAAACCTTTCAAATCATCTCTCAAGCCATCTTGAATTTAAAGACAATATGTCTTCCAACGATAGTAAACGAGCAAATTATTTTTTTCAAATACGATTCAAGTAATAGACTTCGAATTGGCAAATACGGCATAATGGAGCCTGAGGCGACTAGTGAAAATATGAACCATTGTCTTGATATTGTGATAACGCCAGGTGTTGTGTTTGACATAACAGGCAACAGGATTGGATATGGTAAAGGCTATTATGATAGGTTCTTTAATTCCAATACCTATCAAGAGAAGACTTTGGTAGGTCTCGCATATGATTTCCAAATAAAATTAGAAAAAATAACGTGCAATGCTCAAGATGTCAAAATGAATACATTAATTTCAGATAAAAGACTCATACATTTGGGTTAACAGTTTTGTAAACGATAGGTTGTATCCATCTGTAAACTAATACTGCTTGTTTAGACATATATCACAACACCTTTAGCTTACCCTTTTGAACTACCCTCATTATGAGGGATACTTTCCTCAGATCGATTACTGATCTTGAAAGAAACACGTTGTATGATATGATCGAGTGGAATGATAAAGAATCCAACTACCGTGCAAAGATTATCCTGCTTAGAGATAAAGGATATACAGTTCCTGAGATAAGGATGGCTACCAACCATCATGATATCAACATAAGAAAATGGATACATCGATTCAACGAGAAAGGTATTGAAGGAATCATATCCAAAATACATGCACACAAATCAATTCGAATAGATACTGAAATGGAGAAAAAGATTGTAGAAATAGCTGGTGTGTCGAATAACTACTGCTCATACAAGCTATATAGCTCCTTTTAGTAGAACATGTATTGCCTGATAACTCAAGACTTCTTGCGTAATTAGAACACGTTAGTCGTATCTTCCAGCCATCATCATCT
>JAKDMR010000255.1 GCA_030452275.1 Candidatus Nitrosocosmicus sp.
TAATAAGGTAAGTATATAAATTGGTAAGTGATTAATCTGTAAGTAGATATAGGGTTGTTAAGTTGGTAGAACTCAAAACCTCAGAACAATATCAAGAAAAGAAAGAAAATCCCAGTCATCAAAGGCTAATAGAGGATATGGAATGCAAATGTTGTCCGGTGTTTAACACCTTTAATATAATAGGTAAAAAATTTTCTCTTTTAATATTACGCAATATGCTTTATGATAAACAGAAACGATTTAACGAATTTCTAAATTCTATAGAAGAGATCAACCCAAAAACCTTGTCAATACGGCTAAAGGAAATGGAAAAAGATGGCCTCATTAAACGTCATGTATACAATGAAACTCCAATTAGGATAGAATACTATCTTACTCAAAAGGGCAAGGAACTACAACCAATAATGGAACAGATGGCATTGTTTTCGGTAAAATATTGTTGCGATGAAATATTTGATAACCCCGATCCTATTAAGATTGAAAAGATAACCGCCAAATCTATTAGAAAGTATATGTAAATTAACAGACCTTTTGCATTTAGTTTTGAGCCGTTATTTCCAGATCCTGACTTTATTTAGGTTACAGAAAGAGAAAAATAGAGTTAATTGGTATAATTGCTATTTGATATACTGATGGCCTTCTTACGAGATATTACCGATTACATTGTTTTATTTTCTTTCAAAGTTCTCTTGTCGCATAAAAGTAAAAAGCAACAATAAAACGACATACTATATTTCGCTTCAATATCGTGATTTGGTTTAGATTTGAACAAATTATTTGAATGTCAAAATGAAAGATTAATGGGATAGAGTTTATTCATTTGATATATGACTAGGAGACAGATAATATTACACCTTTTTAATCATACTTCGTATAGAATCTCCAGGGCAGCTTTTTATATCTCTTTTTAATAACTATCCATTCTTTCAATTTCCATCTACTTACCAAATCGTCACCTACTATTTTATATACTTACCTTATTATAGTTAATAACACAAAGTGATTTATGAAATGGTAGAAACTCGATGTGACTCAAATTATGGTACTTCCCTTAGAATAGGAGAAGCTGTAAGACATAATCTGAATAGTTCAAGTACATCTGGTTACCAAACGATACCTAATAATTGTGACAGCTGTTCTTGTTGCGACGCAGATCCAATTGAAACAACAAAGAAATTATTAGAAAGCTCGTTTTTTACAGCGCTAAAAGAAATCCATGTGGATAAAATTAAGAAAATTATTGAAAGAGAATGGGGAAGTACCATTGATAGAACCGCTGAATTAGCTGTTAAACCTATTGAAAAACAATGGCAAACCTCCGTATCATCATCAATTACAAGCAAAGAATTCTATGAAGAACTAGGAAAGATAATGACATGTAATGGCAAACAGTAACAGTAAGGGAATGTTATTTTAATTCCATCATTTTTTACTACTCTTCTAAATCTAAGACAAGTTTAAAACCATATCGTCATTAAATTGCAGTACCGCCCTAATACCGCAAGCGCTTGATCCCAATGGATGAGGACTATTACTAGCTATGAATGATATTCAAGTAAACAAATAGTTCTTTGAATCTCAAGAATCACTTCGTAACTACTGTATGATTGTATTCAAACTTTGAATAATGACCCCAAAGGCCCGCTGAGTATACTTTAATGACAGTCTGGGAAAAACCCAACGGGTAAAAGGAAAATCTGTATTTCAATTTTGGCTCGATTCCAGTTATCTCAAGATACAAAAGCATGTACTTTTGTATACGTAAGCTTGAAATATTTTAATGGATCTATAATTTTAATGGATCTATAGTGGAAATGGCCAAAGTAGTTGAAATGGATGAAAGCGTATCAATATTCTCTCAAATGAATGAAGATGTTGGTCCAATTATATTGATAAACAAATTTAGTGTAAATCCATCCGAGTCTGATGAGTTTGTAAAAGGCTGGGCCGAAGAAGCAGAGGAATTTAAGGAACAACCCGGGTTCATCTCCACACAATTACATAGAGGCATTGGGGGCAGCGGAATATTCATTAACTATGCAGTATGGGAATCTGCAGCTCAGTTTAAGAATGCGGTCAATAAAGTTATGAACCCAAATAACAGAATGTCTAGATATCCACCAAGTACTGTTGCGTCACCGCATTTATTCAAAAAGGTCGCAGTAGCGGGAGTATGTGTTGACTGAAACTTATCACAAGCTATGTCTGGATATATTTTTTACCCATATTGTCTACTGTAATGAGCTTATAATAATGTTGATTGAGTGAGAGAATTTAAAATGATAAGGGTCTTTTACGTCGGTTTTTCGAAAGAGAGATGTAACAAGATGATAGAAAAAAAGAGTATGAAAATATAAGAAAAGCGATAAAGCTTGACAGTTTACCTTCTGATCTTCACTATTATCCCACTTTCAAAAAGTCAGCTACGTTTTTCATCTTTATCCTCTATCTCGCTCCAAATTTTGCTAATTCCAAAATCAGGAGACAAGAATTAGTTATTTCTTGTCATACTTGAATTTGACTCCGGCATTCTGCTTGCTTGATACTGTCTTTTCTATTTTCTAGAATCTTTTGTATTCCTTCAAACATAAAGATAGTTGAGTCTGATGAAATCTTTTTTCTTTCTTCAGAACTTAGGAAAGTGTTGGTCTGTATCCCAAAATTGTAAAGAACGTTTTCATTCGAGACTCCATTGGGTGAAGCCAAGTCAGTTATTACCTTTAGCAAATTTGCTTTTGATATTTCTCCTTTGATGATTGTTTTACCGATATAGTCTTTAGTATAATACATTTCACCACCTATTTCTTGGCTATCCGTTACTCTAATATTGTACTTTAAAATAAAATCCTGCGCTTGATCTTTTGTTCCAGTATACACCATAGGTATAATTGAATTGGGTTCTTCTATTGCATTATATCCATGTACTAAAACTCGTAATTCTCTTTCAGCCTCAAGGTCTTTATAGTCTGCGTAAGCAGGTCCTAAAATTTCATAACAGATACCATCAACATTGACGTTCACAGTCTTCTTTGGATAATAAGTGAACGCTAATGAAAAGCTTACAGCTCCTACAATTATGAAAATGATAATTAATGGTATTGCTAATCTTAACATATTTTGCTTTCCTTTTCTTTTGACGATTAGCAATAATCTGTATAATATGTATAGCGTCTTTCTACTTCTTTATTGTTTCCACTATTTATGCTATGGATTGCTTTTCTTAATCCACTTTTTACATAATCTCTGAGATATTCTGTTTGAGTATTTGAAGGATACAGATTAGCCAAAACATATTCAAAATGTTTCATAAATTCTATCACTTTTTTTCTATACTCTTCTTTTGTAGGCTTTTTGTTGTTTGTTACCTTAAACCATGTTGTAGCACATGGAGCCGCATATCCCCTTGCCATGTCGTCAATTACTCTTTCAATTTCAAACAAATCTAGTTGCATGATATATTATACGTACGTCGGAGTAATATTCTTCATTGAAACAAAAAATGTCACAATATTTCTGAAACGGAAATAAAGTTATGGAGCTTTTCGCATGGGGGAGGTACAAGATTTTGTATTTTTTCCGAAATAGAAATAAACATCAAAATATCTTAGTTTGTCATAAAGATGATTGATGAAATTGACAAAGTAATTCTCTCTGATTTAAGTAAAAATGCTCGTATACCTGTGGCTGAAATTGCATACCATCTTCGACAGATGGAACAGAAAATAACGGAGAGAGCAATACGATATAGGTTAAAAAGGTTAGAGCAATCTAATACTATTTTGGGTTATTCGCCAATCTTCAATCCATCTCTTATTTCGGATAAAATAAGCAGAACCATTCTATTAAAATTCAAAATCACTAAGAATACTCCTGATCTTATGAAAAGATTAAACAAATACATTGACAATTCAAATTTCTGTTTGTTTTCTGCTAGAATGAGCGGGGACTTTGATTTCATATGTCATTTTGTTTTTGATTCTAT
>JAKDMR010000256.1 GCA_030452275.1 Candidatus Nitrosocosmicus sp.
GATTCACAAATATTAGATAATACAAACATATTGCAATAACAATTTTTTACTCAGGACAATATAGTCAAACACTAGTTAATCAGGGCAATGTTACTTACCCTGAGGTTGTCAAGTTATGGCATCTAACGCACAACACAACGTAAATGTCCTGATCGTTTTCTGTAGTAGGTATCCAATCCATAATATATACTGCTGGATAAACCATCCAAAGATTTAAATAACTTTGTAGGGATGGTTAATTGAATACAATGTGATAAATATTAATCGGCCTTCGTTACTACGATGGTCATTTTGCCCAGCTATTACAGACTTGATACTATTGAATAGGTTGTGTAAGAGAAGTGCAAAATCTTTTAACGACTTTATGATTGTAAAAACTTCAATTTCCCACAAAATTATTGGAGCTGTATCTTGACATTCGATTTGAGCTCAAAACAAATGTTTCCCCATACTAAATATTACAAAAATAAATTCAAGTTTCTGGGACCTATGCTTACGGGCTTGATACCGAGGTCTTCATTTACCGCCAAGATGCATAGGCTTTTTCGCGATGGTAAAGCTACAGAATCAGATTTCAATGCGGCGATTGTGTCTGATTCTCAAAAGATTATTTCAACACAAGAGAAATTCGCATTTGTAACTGGCGGACAGGCCGACTGGTTAGATATTATTAGACCAATTGCTAAATATTTTGGCGGTTTCAGAGGGACTCACAATAAAGCGTTCAAGTACAAAACAAATGATGATTCGAGCCGTATTGGTATGGAAAATTCACCTAATGATGATAAAGTGGGACCTGTTACCCGCTGGTTTAGAACAAACACTTTCTACAGGAAGCCACTTGTCTGTGGAAAAATTGAATGTCAGGGTCATGAGCTGGCCGAGTTAATGCCTAAGATAGGCGAGAACTCTGTAATATTCTTGCCCGCTCCCTATTCTCTTGCGAAGCTCGTTGAGAACAGATACTATTCTGATCCTGGAACACTCGCCAAAGATTATGCCAAGGCAATTGCCAAAAGTACTCCTCTGCTAAGGAAAAAGGGATATTCCTGTATTCTTTTTTTGGAACCCTTCGTGGGGTATGAGCTCTCAGGAAATTCTTTCAAATATCCAGAATGGTTTAGTGAATCAGTATCGCTTGCGAAAGTAAATAATATAAAATTAGGGATAAATTTTCCTAAGGCCGAAGCCGTAGAGGCAGTACCAATCGCAGAAGATTCAAATGTTGATTTTATAGGCATAGACTTACTCTATTCATCTGGCTTCAGAGTTAGGACTTCAAAAGATTTACTTCTAGGAATTGTCGAGGGAGACAGATTCGGAGTAGAATCTGTAGATAGCATAAAGCATTTAATAAATAATTTCCTGGAAAACACAAAGTTCTCCGGAAAATATTACATAGGTCCTAATGACAGGTTATATGACGTGCCTTTCGAGTTGGCCCTAAGAAAGATAGAGACCCTATCAATTGCAGGTAGTTCATAAATGAGAAAAAAACTTTTCGTAACTCAAGAGATTGGAAGCTTACAAAGACCATACTGGCTACAAAAATTTGGTGAACATCTTGATAAGAAGAGCATCAAGGCAGCAACGGTTTGGGGAAAGAAGTTTAGGATTGATGAACTAGATGAGCTAATTAACAACTCAGATAAAGGATTGCTTCAAAAGGATCCCAGGAGTATAACTGAGTCAGATAAGGAAAGGGTCAAGGAAATAGCTTCCATTTATGCTATACGCATGCAGGAATACGCGGGATTAGATAGGATATTCAATGGCGAACAGACGAGGACAGAGATGTACGGTTTCATGGCAGGTTATACTAATGGTATGAACAGGGCAGGAGTGCTTAATTCTTTTGACGCGAATTATTTCATAAAAGGAGTCATAGATGAAAACATATCTATAAAAAAAGAAGGAATCAATTTTTTTGTAAAAGAGTTTGATTTTATAAACAAGCAGACTAAAAAAGAGATAAAGACTTGCTTAACAGGTCCATATACAATGGTTGACTGGTCCTACCTCGAACACCATGTCTACGGGCATGAAGCAAGTTGTATGAGTAGGCCGATAGCTATACGCAAAGGAAGATTTGAGGCAGTCACGGAATTCTCAACCAAAGTTCTTAATCCGGTGGTTAGAGCTCTTGAAAAAACAGGTGCCAAATTCATACAAATAGATGAACCTGCTGCTGCAACCGATGAAGGAGAATCCGGACTTTTCGTCCAAGCACTCAATGCATCGTTTGAAGGTCTTTCCCATGATGTTAGTAAAGCAGTGCATCTTTGCTATAGTGATTATTCAAAACTCTTTCCGGATCTTGCTGAATGCAAGGTAGATTCTTACCTTATTGAATTTACTAACCATTCTTCTCTTGACAAATTTGAGGAGAGTGATGTGGACCCAAAAACATTCACAGCACTCTCTCTCTTCAAAGAGTATGGTTTGAATGTAAAAATCGGAATTGGAGTAGTTGATATACACTCTGATATAATAGAATCTCCAGAGAAAATAAGAGATGAAATCAGGGTAGCATCAAAGATACTTGGCAATCCATCACTGGTTGAAATAAATCCAGACTGCGGCCTCCGTACTAGGAAACCAGAAATTGCCTATGCAAAGTTACAGAACATGGTAAAAGGGGCTGATTTAGCACGAAGAGAGTACGGAGAATGAGCCATATCGGTAACCCAAGGCAGAAACTTTGATAACATTGGTTAAGCAGAGTAATTTTATTTTGGTGGACAGATTGGCATGAGATGATCTTTTTGCTTCACTAATATGACATTTTTGCAACAATTGTATAGCGATATTTCCTTATAGTTCCCTAAAACGGCATCATTTTTATTGTCTACTGCATTATCATCATCCTTTTTATCACCCATCCTCAGATTTTTTGGATAGCATTTTGTATCCCATCATCTCCATGTTAAATTGATCCGACAGCATGTTTTCAACCTCTTCGTTAATGTGTATATGACCTTCTAATTCAGCTTTAATATTTTGCTACTCTAGATGTGGGGCTTCCTCAATCATCACCTTACAAGTTGGAGTCTAATCATCGCCCATAGTGTTTTCTCAGTATAGCCTATAGAAGAATATCCCGGTTTAGTATTTCCAAATTTGTGCAACGCCATAAATAATTACAAAATACAAAGTCAGAGATAATACAATGAGAAGTAATATGACAAGAACCTAGCCGAAGTAGACATTGGTGAATTATTTTGTGGGAGATCCTATTACTCCTCATTGCATTGAAATTCGTCACGCCTATTCTAGAGGGGTTCTGAGTACCCACTATGAGGTAAACTCATCATTATAATTTACTATAATTCTCTAGATTGAAAAATAATGAGAAATAACAGTATGGGAAATGTTGATGAACAAAATCAACCATATGATATATCCACATCTTTATTATGGCAATTATACACTTCTTCCCCTATTACTCCTCATCGTATATACTGAGTCGTGTCATGGAGTGACAAGTAACCACAGTTAGATAAGTGTTCAATTATCTATTTCTGTGATTCTCAAAATTGAAAAAGCATCCGAATTGACATAGAAAAATATACTTGGATGATAGTGATAGACCTAAACTTTAATCCAGAAAAATGCTACACATTCAGCGAAACAAATGATGAATTCTAAATAACAGAATACAAAAAATAGGAAAAAAGATGTTTGTTAGTTGTTTGCCTGTGCCAAAGCGTTATTTCCGCTGTTAAACTGCCCTTGGAAGTTAAAATTATTTCCTGATAAGAATGAACTTCCATCAGAAACCACCTGACTGTTTTGACTTGATTTTTGGGACTGACTAATAATTTGTTTTGCCTTGTTACTCTTTTTTGCTAAAGCATCTTCTGAAATTGCCAATGGAGCTAAGACCAAAGCTAATGCGAGAACAACTAATGCTGATACTAGTAATGTTTTACTTGTATTCATACTTGTAAACTCTATTACTATAATT
>JAKDMR010000257.1 GCA_030452275.1 Candidatus Nitrosocosmicus sp.
ACTGTCGCTTTTTTTGAAATTTGAATATATTTAGAGCACTAGTATGAACATGGTATAGTAGCACCAAATTAAGTTTGTCATATTTTTTGACGGAAATGACGATAAAATTGACGGAAATGACGAAATATATAAATCTCTTGACCGCGGATAAAAGCGATTGATAAGTAGTCAAGTTGAAGAGATAATCATACAGAATTATTTATCTGGACACTCTAGGGACGAAATTGCCAAAGAAACAGGCGTAGCACTCGGATCTGTGTCTAACAAAATTAATGACTGGAAGAAGAGAATTGCAGCTCCAGATATTGAAGAATTAAGACGGTTTGCTGTAAACATGCGAAAGTCAGGAATAACAATGAAACAGTGTGCTAAAGGATTAAGATTTTTACAACTATTGAAAGGATTAGGAATAATAATTGAAAACGATGATATTGATTCTGATCTAGATAGTTTATCTTTCTTTATTAATGAAATATATACAAAATGTAAGGAGCGTGGAATAACTCCTACAGTTGTTACTACGCTGATAACGGATCTAATGGATTTCTCAACTGAAAATTACGAATACATGTATGAAAATGCTAAAAATGGAATCAAAATATCATCAAAGGAAAATCAAACTGGTAGAAAAGAACCTTTGACATTTGTTTCTGTCATTTCAGATTTTATTGAAAAAAAGAAGAAAGAACTTGGAGATCTGTCTAAAAAGAAAAAAAAGATTTCAGAAGAAATCAACCAATATGAATTACAAAAGGGAGAACTAGTAAAAAAAATTGGGATATTGGAACGAGAAAGTCAATCTATCTTAGTATATCGTGGTACATTCATGAAGCTTGATAACATTTTGTTAGAAGAGTGTGGTATCGATTTAAAAAAAGATCTAGAGTCATTCACCAAATTATTTAGTGACTTTGAGGAATATGCATATGATGTTACTAGTATAGTAGCAGAATACAATAAAGCCGTAAAGCTTAAGTGGGATATAACGCAGAAACAGGCCCAGATTCAAGAGTATCAAAAGCAACTAACTAGTATACACAGCGATATCGGTTTCTATCAATCTGATTTAGATACGAATAGGAAAAATTGGGACACATATCAAAAATTAAAGGTTATGAAATTTGGAATTGGAGAACTTCAACAACTATGGTTAACAGTTTCAGAAATTGTAAAAAGTATAGGTGATCCATTAAGGGATTTTGATATGATTGAAAATCCTGTTGCTTTTTTTATTAAAGATGTCGAGGATAATTACTATGACAAACTCAAATTTGAAGATAGAGTCAAGAAAAAAAGAAATGAATTAGCAATGTTAAATGGGCAAATAAATATGAGCAGACAAAATCTCTACATGCATCCATTCATAGGACCTTTACTTCTTTCTCTTTACCAGAAAGGTATTACTGAACAAGAGATTACAGATATGAATCAGTTGTTTCAAAATTATCTGTTAGAAACAGCAAAGACAGACAATAATTTGGATAACAAATATGAATCAAACATAAATGTTAAAAACACTCTCGATAAAGGCAGAGGCTATCAAACTTTCATAGACGAGTTAAAAAAATATGGTGGAATCAAAGCTTCGATCAAACATCAAAATCGTCTTCTTGATGAAATAAAAAATAAAAATACTATATTGATTGAGCAGAGGAAAGCCTTGTTGGAATTATGTCAAAATGCTATTATTCTAGTTAATATGTTAAATAACCACTATTTCTATTATAAAGGATTTTTTGATCATTATCATAAAAAGAATGGTTTTAGTATTATGGTTGATCGGATATCAATACCGATTATTATTTTAGTGCATAATGCTCCAAAAGAAAGTCAGAATAGCAAAGAAAAAGACACAAAGAGTGATACTACTAGGTCTTCAGATAACAACAATAACAATAAAAATAAAAATAAAAATAAAGATTAGATTTATTCCTTTAATTTCCCTCTCTTTGAACTTGTTTCTTCTTCCATATCATCTACACCTTTCTCAGTTACAGTAAATTTAGTGTCAGAATATGGATGATAAGGAGAGTCGATCATCTTAGCGGTTCTATTTTCACCTGACTTTCTTAGATAAATCCTATAGGTTGATGCATGACCCAATACGTTTCCACCTGCAGCTTTTGTAGGATCTCCAAAAAATGTATCTGGCGAAGATTGAACCTGATTGGTTATAACCACAGAAATATTATAAATCTCAGCAAGTCTAATGATTTTGTGCAACATAGAATTGAGTCGCTGCTGTCTATCGGCTAGTGTGCCTCTTCCTGCAAATTCTGCCCTGTGCAAAGATATAATACTGTCTATGATAACAAGTCTGGCTTTAAAATCATTGATATATTTTCCAAGATCTTTTATGATCAATTCAAGATGAGAGCTATTGTAAACCTTACAAACTGCGATACTTTTTAAAACGCTGGTTGGATCAAGTCCTCTAGACACAGCTATTTGATCTACTCTTTCAGGTCTGAAGGTCCCTTCTGTATCAATATATATGGAGCCGCTTCCAAATCCACCATTTTCAACTGGTTGACTAGCCGTCACACACAGAGTATGACAAATTTGAGACTTGCCAGAACCAAATTCACCATAAAATTCAGTAATAGCTTGGGTCTCTATACCCCCCAAAAGAAGTTTATCCAAAGCATTTGAACCAGTTGTACATCGCAACAATGATTTTCTTTTCTCTAATGCAACATCTGCGGTAACAAATTCCTTGTCTAAAAGATTAGAATCTCGTAAAAGTTGTTGAGCAGCAATAATAAACGCGGCTGCACTTTCTTTTGAAGAGTTGATCTCCACAGAAAGTTCTTCTGAACTTGTAACTGCGAGGTCCATCACAGTTAGTACACCGGCATCACGTAATTTTTTTGCAGTAGTTGGTCCAATACCTGGAATATCTTGTATATCTAAATCATCAATAATAGTAGGAATAGGCTTTGATTCTAAATCGCTATCAGAAATTTCTGGGGTTTCGCTGGATAGAGCATTCACAACATCCTCATCTTTCATTCTTTCACTATTTCTTTTTTCGATCATATTCTACTATATGTACTTTCTGTTATATTAAATAATTGACGACGAGAACAACCAATGTAATAATTTTGAAACTATTGTTATATTTCATCTTCCTCATAAATCAAAAGTTCATCACCCTTGAAATTCTTAAAGGAATCAGTAATGCCCAACAAATCATTGTTATAGAAAATATTGCCTATTGTTTCATCTTTGATAGTCAAGACTATAGTGTTAATATTAAAAATTTGAATTGTCAAAGGAAACTTACTTTGGAATAGCTTATCATTAATTTTTATGTCAGCAATTCCGTTTATTGGAGTATTTGAAAATTGATTAAAAGTAACAGAAGAACCGTTGCTATTTTGAAAATTGATTATTTCTATAAAATGTTTCTCGATACCATTTACGGTAAGCAATTTAAAATTGGCATGAAAATCTGTAACTAAACCTCTTGATACATTCAAAGACCAAGTTCCAGAAACAAGTTTTGGAAAACTATAGAGTATAGTGGATTCAGAAGTTTGATTCAGAGATGGAGAAGGAGGTTGGGATAAATTTTGGTTTATTTCACTATAATCAGGGAATAATACAGTGGACAATAATCCCTTTGTATAAAAAGTATTAGAATTGTTGATCGATGGTAATCCCTCATCAATTCCTCCGGCTGTTTGAGTATCGATGGACAAGAGTAAATTGTTGTAAGTCATGCCTTGTGCCAATCCCACATAATTCCCGAATTTAGGTTCCTGATTTCCAGATGGTGTAACTAACCCAAGATCAGAAGAGAAAAAAAATAGCAAAAAAGTAAAAATCAAGGTAAGTGGAAATAATACAAGCAAAAAAGGAAGAAAAGCGAATCGATTACCCAAATTTATTTCTTAATTAAATTCATAATATAAATTGTTATTGTACTGAATTGATTAATTATCTTG
>JAKDMR010000258.1 GCA_030452275.1 Candidatus Nitrosocosmicus sp.
TTTTTTGAATATATTATTATCGTCATGAGAATCCACTATATAATTTATTAATTTTCGTTACGAGTTATAGATACCTGGGAAAATGGTATTAAAGGCTACATTTATGTGATAAGTTCCTATGGTTAAAAACAATAGAATTCGGAAACTACTTGTTCTCCTAACAATAGGTACGAAAGCAGGAGGCTTGGAAACCATTTATCTGAAAGTGGACGGCGCTGTAAGATATTGATGGGATTCAATCCACTCCATCGTTTAGTATTTTTATAATATCATATAAAATCATAAATTACATTGTCAACCTGAAACCTAGCGGGTAAATGATCGAACCGCGTTTGTTATGCTGATTTTTGCAATATTATTTTAATACACAAACAAAGTCCTTTTTAAAATCCTCCTTAATGACAATTCTAAAATGTACAAATACAGACTAGAACACACACAAACATGCACACACTGTATGAAGGTATTTTGTTTTTATTGATCACAGAGAATAGGATGTATTCAAGTCTAGATCTATTGTTAATTGGAGTTTATAAAAAAGCGAAATTATTTGCAATAAAAGAAAGGTTTTGGACCATGCTAAGTCCGATTTAGTGTGAAACACTCCTAGGATTTTGTTGGGCGTCAGTTAACAATTCCTTCCAATAACTTGGTAGATTCTGGACCCAACCGTCATACACATTTGGTATTGCAAGGACTCCCTGACCTCCGGTACCTTCTAGGCCGGATATCGTGTCATCTGATTGTGTGTTCGGCAATGCAACTAATGAGACCTTTCCAGCAATTTTGGCATCTTCAGGATTTCCATCGTTATTTGGATCCCCATCCACTACTATAGCCTCATTTGAGAAAGTACTTGAAACATAGGCGTAGTATCCTCCACCTTTCTTTGCTCCGAAATTTACTCCATGACATCCCGGATCACATGGTAATTCTTTTACTATCTGATCAGTGTCGGTATTCAGTATTGTTATTGTTCCGCCGGTATTTGCTGTTACCATATATTGACCATCCGGACTGACAGGTGTCTGTATTGGAAGAAAACCAACCGGCCCAGTTGTATTACCTGTTATTGGATCGTAATTGGCAAGGAGGTTAATTTTCTTTATTAGCGTAGCATTGGTAGTATTTATGACACTTATAGTACTATCAAAAAAGTCAGCAACGTATGATTTACTACCATCCGGCATCATTCCAACTGCAACAAGAGAGACACCCGTCTTTACTTTTCCTATTATTTTATCTTGTATCATATCATATATGGTTGTAGTTCCAGTAAGCGCATCTGGAGTTACCATGTATCTGTCATTTGAACTCATCCAATGACCGTGTGGATGAGTTGAGGGTGCTGCTGGAGATTGTAACAAGATGAACTTTTCAAGATTAAATTCAGGATTCGGTGACACCACAGTTACTCCATCTTCACCATTTAGCGCTATATACAGTTCATCTGTTTTAGTTCCAGTCATTACATGAGAAGGGTCATCACCAACTTGTATGTCCTTTACAAGTTCACCAGTTGTACGGTCAAATATGGTTGTTCTGTTATCAAACCACTGAGTTTGGTAAATGAGTTCTTGATTTTTGTCAGTCCACATGTTGTGAGGATTATTCATATTGATTTCAGGTAGTGAAACCTTCTTACTTACGCTCCATGTAGTACCGTTGATGGCAGTTGCGGTTCCCGGTTTAGTCTTGCCAGCAGTTTTTTCAAACTGTGTATCAATCCATATTTCTCCAACTGCAGGAACCGTTGGATTTGACAAAGGAGTCAAAGTAATGTTTTGACCATATGTCTTTTCTAATACATCTTTGACATTAACGACAGTCCCGTTTGTTACTCTAACATCTACATCAGGATATGAAACGTGCCATGGTTGGGAGATATTTGTATAATCCTGCCAGTTTGATGGAGACGATACAATAAAGAATGTCCTTAACAACTTTAAGGCCAATTCACTATTTGTAGGAATCGTAGCTCCGTTTATCAAAGTAAGTTCTTCGCCCAGGTCCAGTCCCTCTGTATCCGGATCATCAACAATGACTGCAGCAAGCATGAAAGGATGAAGACTGCATGCAAATACGTATAATCCAGGCTCGTCAAGGTTTACTATTGCTCCTCCCTTGTATGCCATCATTTGACTAAAAGGCATGTGGGTAGCGTTCTTAGGATATATTATGCTAGTTACGGTGTGAACGCCATGTGTACTATCCATCATAAAGTTAACTGTTCCAGACTTGTTTATTATCGCTAGTGATTCGCTACCGGTGTTTGATATGTCGCCTTTGAGATTTGTAAACCATTTACCTGGTTCATCACTAATTGAAAAGGATGCAAAGTTTTTGTAGGGTGATGCTCCAGGAATACTTTTTTGGGTCGGCTCATCTTCTGTCATCACTGTCTTTGCTTGTGAGGATGCGTTGTCAGGAAGTACCTTAAATGTAGACATCATGCCTGCTTCCATATGAGAGAACACATGACAATGGTATTGCCAGTCGCCAGGACCCACACCATCACCTGCATCTATGACAAATACATGGGTCTTACCTGGATGTATTTCTTTTACATCAATGATATTACTAGTACCCGGATCGACCCATCTGTGAGCATGTAAATGGAATGTATGAGAGTGACCATTGGGGTTTGATGACGGGCCTATTCCGACAATGTGGAAACGGATCTTTTCATTCTCTTCCGCCACTGGTACTGGGTTTGTCCACAGAGGAGTTTGCGTACCGTTCTTAGCAATTTCCATTCCCCAAAAGGTTGACCCTACCATAAACAATAGGACTTCTTTATCCAATTCATCAAGAGGTATGGTTGTTATTTTTCCATCTACAAGGGCCTCTGTCGTCCTATCCTTAGGATTAACAATAACTACTCCATTTAGTCCTCTATCACCTAATTCGTCATCTTGATATACGTATGTTCCAGGATTAGATGCAACAAAGTCTTCTTGGGTTGTATTTCCATCCAGATGGTTGATTGTTATATGGGCCTTGTCACCCTCGCTTATTACTATAGCAGGTCCAGGAATGGTGGCGATAGTACTATAGTCATTTGTGATATTTAATTTAGTACTATTAGTTTGATTAACCACATGTTGAACCATTTTATACGCTGGCTGACCATCTGGTAGGACCTGTTCTTTTATCACTATATCATGTACATCAGAACTTGAATTTAGTACCATGTTTCCATCAGTTGTATTTGACGAAACTTTAGATGATAAAGTGTCAAATACCTTACCATCATTGTTATTTGTCTGAGCTATTGGAATAAATGATTCAGTTCCTCTTGCTATCCCGGGAGCTGTCATTGTTGAAGACAAAATTAGCGTTGCAATGGCTACGGCATAAAGAACATTAATTCTCTTGATCCATCTAGTATGATTATTATCGTTGTTATATGACATTTCAAATCACCTCACTATTTATTGAATTTTCAAAAACTTGCTCATCTAAAGAATCGGATATAACAAAATCTCCCATCATACCTCCGAGAAGGTTAATTGTCGAATTATCATAGTAGCTTGAATTTTTATTGGCTTCAATTGTAAAAACATGGTTTGCAAGAGGACCTATTATGTGAGAGTTGATAACCTTATTTGTTCCCGGACTGAGCCATTCGATATTATCCATTGTGAAATCGTGAAACTCGTTTCCTATCGATTGAATATTGAATCTAACGATACTATTATTGGCTGCAGTTAATGTCGGATTAGTTCCCAATTGTGTATGCTTCCCACCCTTTGAATAATCTACTTCAGTTCCCCAAAACACATCATCATTGACAAATAAAATATAATCTTTGTCGATGTCGCTGACATTTACCTGTTTTGGAATACCATTGACCAAAGCGTCTACTTTTCCGTCAGAGGGATTTATTATTATAAGTTAAGTCTCACATCTTTGGCCAACATCCAATTCTTCTAAGATACTTTCGC
>JAKDMR010000259.1 GCA_030452275.1 Candidatus Nitrosocosmicus sp.
CTGATGGTTTGAAATTTATTCTGGACGATAGTTCTTGGATTCTAATACGTTTCTCAAATACTGAACATGCGCTTAGAATATCATTGGAGTCAACAAAAGAAAAAGTAGATTCTATGCATAAATTATTTCATAATAAGATAATTGAAATTTATGAAAAAGTTTAATGAGAAACAAATACTGAAATTAATTGTATCTAAATTTGGTAACAATAATATGGAACCATGTATAGGTAAGGATGATATATCAATCATGCCCTTAAACTCATTAAATCCTTCATCTAATGAATTTAATGATAATGGATTTTTGGCCGTTACGTGTGATATGTTAGTTGAACATACTGACGTCCCACCCAAAATGACATTTGAACAAATAGCCCGAAAATCTGTAGTTTCTAGTGTAAGTGATCTGGTTTCAAAAGGAATAATGCCAAAAGCCGCCTTAATATCATTAGGGTTACCCAAATCATTAAAAAACTCTGAAATTTCTAGACTAATTAATGGCTTGTCTTTAGCTTCACAAGAGTTTGGAATTGATATTGTTGGTGGTGATATTAATGAATCTAAGGAAATCATAATTGATTGTTGTATGTTTGGATCTTTATCTTCAGTAGCAAACATACCGAGAAGAAATGGCGCATGTATTGGTGACTACGTGGTTGTTTCTGGTATTTTCGGTTACAGTTCTTCGGGATTGAAAATTCTAATGAACAATCTATCAAGCCCGGATAGTTACTTTAGAAAAAGATCTGTTGATTCTGTCTTAAAACCTTCCCCTTCTTATGAATTCGGAATATTTATTGCCCATTATTTTTCTTCATCCATGGATTCAAGTGATGGCCTTGCCTCTTCACTACATGAGCTATCCAAGCAAAGTGGAGTGAATTTACTAGTAGAAGAGGACAAGATTCCTATTCCGCCAAAATTGAAAGAATTTTTATCAATAAATAATCTTGATTTTCATGACCTGATATTTTATGGAGGTGAGGAATACAATATAGTGGGAACAATATCCGAAAAAAATCTATTGGAAATTTCCAAGATATTGGAAATGCATCACCTAAAATTGTATATTATCGGCAAAGTAGTTAGTGGGAATGGGCGAGTATTTGTTCTCACTTCCAATGGAAATAAGAAATTGCTCAAAAACAAAGGGTATACGCATTTTACTTAAGAAGGTTTTTAAATGTGACAATCAAAAAATTCTACATTCATGTCACAAGAGGAAATTACTCAATATAAATGGGGGGTAGCCCATATTTTTAGTAGTTATAATAATACTTTAGTCCATATAACTGACATAAGCGGTGCAGAAACTATTTCCATTAGTTCGGGTGGACGCCACGTAACAGCAGATCGTTACGAATCTTCTCCATATGCAGCTATGAAATCTGCAGTTTCTGCGGCTGACGCAGCCAAAACAAAGGGTATTAATGCACTCCATATACGTGTAAGAGCAGTAGGCGGAGTTGGACCAAGAATTCCTGGTCCTGGTGCTCAGGCTGCTATAAGAGCCCTGGCTCGAGCAGGATTTCGTATAGGTAGAATAGATGACGTTACACCTGTCCCTCATGATACTACTAGAAAACCTGGTGGTCGTAGAGGTAGAAGAGTGTAATTTTTTTCTTTTTGTTTTTGGCTATTAATTAATAATGGGACCGGCCGGATTTGAACCGACGACCTCCAGCGCCCAAGGCTGGCATCCTACCAAGCTAGACTACGATCCCTTTCTAATGAGAAATTTTTTGTCTAATTTTAATCTTGTTTCAATTAATATAAATCATTATTTACATTATTGTTATATTGTGGGTTGTTATTATCTCTAATTCATGTCTCTAGATAATTATATTCGTGCAGGTCGAATAGCTGCTCAAGTTAGAGAAAATGCTAGGAAAAAAAATCATGTCGGTAGGACACTTTATGAAATATGTGATTCTATTGAGAGCGAAATAAATGAGCGAGGTGGTCAACCTGCTTTTCCTGTTAATATTAGTTTGAATGAGATAGCTGCTCATTATACTGCTGAACCAGACGATCAAATTGTGATAAAGGATACTGACGTTGTTAAAATTGATTTAGGCGTACATATAGATGGTTACGTTGCAGATACCGCAGTTACTATTTCATATGATTCAAAATATGATCAATTAATAAAAATAGCAGAATTGTCATTATATGAAGCTACCAAGATTGCAAAGCATGCTACTAAATCAAGTGAGATTGGAAAAACAATTGAGAATACCATAACATATAATGGTCTAAAACCAATTCAAAATCTTAGTGGACATTCTTTAGAACAGTATGTCATACATGCCGGAAAATCTATCCCTAACATTAAGACTTATGGATCTTCATTTTCACTAATGCCTAATCAGGCCTACGCAATAGAACCATTTGTAACAACTAAAGACGGACTAGGTATAGTTTATGAGGGTAAGATCAAAAATATTTTTTCACTAGTATCAAGAAAACCTACTAAAAATAAGGACGCGGATGAATTCATCGTATATTTATGGAATAGATTTAAGACACTTCCATTTGCGTTACGTTGGCTATTAAATGATTTCACTGAATCTAAAGCTCGTGAAATGTTAGACTATCTTATTAAGAAGAAGAATATTAGATCCTATCCTATTCTAGTTGAGGGTAATAACAAAGTTGTATCTCAGGCGGAACATACAGTCTTTATATTGGAGAATCTGAGTCATATAATTACAAAATAGTTTTCATTTTTATTTGGATCAAATAAGGCGAAAATAATTATTTACCTTCTTAATTATTTTCTAGGACTCGACTTTGTCCTCTTATATGATGATTGTTGCTTTGTCGCCTAATTATGAAAATCGTTTTTTATAGACTCTTTTTATTACACCATATCACGAAATCCGTTAATCGTCAACAATATTTTTGACCAAAAATGTCAGATGATGGAGAGAAAATTGAATTAGGATACAAAGCATGATTGTTAATAAATATATCTGAATAGGATATCTTTGACAATCTTCTTATTTTGATAGTGCAATATTGCAGTTACTAAATTTAGGATACACATATATGTTATTTCCTAAACCTGTGAAGCCTTCGGATGGTTGCGGTTGAATTCTTGGAGTTATTTTTATAATAACTTATCTGGTTCGTGTTCTATTCCTTGTTTGTATACTACAATTAGTTTAACATACAATTTATTTCTACTTTGGTTTTACTGGTAATGAGAGTAAGTGTTTCTGACACCCGGTCGTCCATGATATTTAGGGCAAATTAATACATGTGTATTGATATGTTATAAAAGAATCATCGTACTCTACATATTGCTTCCATACGACCAAACCAAATTGCTAATGCTAATGGATTGGTCAGATATTGCATCAGCAATAGGTTAGGAGCTTGTTGTTTGGATGACAGAGACATCATCGGACACCGGGTTGGTCACATAGATGTTATTATTGCTTGGGTTAAACGCCAGAGCAGACGGGAGTTCCCCTACATCAACTGTTGAAATAACAGAGCTAGCCCAAACCCATTCTAGTCCTAAAAAAACTCCTGGATAAGTAGAAGTAAGTATCAAAGTTATGATAAGTATCCCGAGAAATCCGTATTTTACTTTCATTACAATCACTATGATTGAAATCTCAGATATAAATATGGTATACCATGCTGCAAAATCTTACTGACTAATCATGATCAACAGATCAAATTTTTATGGATGTTGATATTTGTTTTACTGTCATATTTATACCAACGATTAGTCTTTGGTAACCATTTGTAGAACGTTTTATATTCACTCAAATTCCTTCTTAATGTCATCGTTCACCCATTTTTTTCTTTTATTGATCAAAAACCAATTAAGGTTATTATATCGAGATAAAAAAATAAATAAATAAATATTTTCATGAAGTTCACCCTTTTTTCTTAATACACTAAAAATATTATATTGTATATAGATATTAAAT
>JAKDMR010000260.1 GCA_030452275.1 Candidatus Nitrosocosmicus sp.
TAACGCATTAATATTTGATACTAACAATTTTGTATTCTTTTTTTCAATGATATCTTTCATGGTTGAAAATAATTCAACTGCATATGAATGCAGGGTAGTTATCCAATTCTGACCAACGTAAATATAAATACCTTCTATTTGCAATTGTCTAATAGTTTTAAACCGAATATCTAATAGTATACTAAAAATGTGATTATCAAGCATTCTTGCGGTCTTTTAGTTTTCTGATCAATGAGCCTTAGACTATCTTCGTCTAGATCATATTCTTTTGCAATTGATTGAAGGTCCTGGGGCGACGGGTCGCTTATATCAATCCACAATTTATCAGATTCTGGATCTGATGATCTGTCCTGCTCGTTTCTAATTCCCTATGAATTATAGTAGATATATCGTTTCGTTTGCAGGGAGTTGATTTCTGATTGTAAAGGATATATACATCTGATATTAAGATGTCGTTTCTATTTTCAAAAGGATTTCCGAATTATACCAATTAACAGAAGTAAAGAAACAAGGTTTATAGCTGGGAAGATTATACAACTTTACTCTGTAATCTTTGACACTTATCAACAACAAAGCGTTATTTGAAAGATCACACCGAACGGAAAAGGATGCAAAGGTGAAGGAAAGGATGCTGCTTGTTCTCAATGTTGTATACCATGGTAAGGTTGCAGCACAGGTAGCCAGAGAGATTCATAGAAGTAGAAGTTGGGCCTGTCAATGGTTGAAAGGATACGATAAGCAAGGTATGGATGGATTAAAAGATATTCCAAAAAACGGCAGAAGAACAGAGTTACCGGTAGAGATAGAGTACAAGATAAAGACCATCCTAAAGGAAAGCAATCAGGGGTGGACCACAAAGCAAATTGAACAGTTAATAGTACAAAATACGGGCGTAAGATATCATCTCAATCACATTTATCGTATTGTTAAAAAATGGGGTTTTAAACAGAAGGTTCCAAGAAAAGTACCTGTAAACACCGCTTCAAAGGAAAAGAAGGATGAATTCAAAAAAAGACAGAACAGATACTTGGTATGGGTACCCAACACCAAAAAGAAAACTTTGCCATAGTATCTACAGATGAATCTTTTCTCTTCTATGATTCTCTTGTAAGACGTGTCTGGGTTGATAAAGAAAAGGGCCTGTAGTAAGGATAACAGGTTCACACAAACATTCCTGTTTGTTTGGAGCCATCAGTATGGAGGGTAAACAACTCTTCAGACAGTATGATAAATTCAACGGTGACACCTTCCTAGACTTTCTGAAAGTGATTCACTCAAAGTTTCCAAGGTGTTATCTTTTCATGGACAAAGCATCACCTCACTATAGGTCAAAGAAGGTAATAGATTATCTTGAACAAAACAAGGATACTCATTCCTATGTACCTTCCAACAGCATCCCCTGAGTTTATGATTCTGGAAGCAGTATGGAATATAGCCAAAAGAGAGTTGTTAGTCTTGAAATCATATTCATCCTTTGATGAGTTTATGGAAAAGATATCGCGTTATTTCAGAACAAAAAGACTCGGTTTGAATATGAGGAACTATCTATTAAGGGTTGTTTAGGAACATATGTTAAATGGTATAAATCTACATTGATGTCACCGGGTCCAGTAGAAAATTCGAAATTTTATGCCAAGGATAATATCGCCCTTAAAGATACTAAAAAAGGGATAGTAGACAAATCCCTTCTTTGGATCAATACTTAGGAAGAATGTATCAAAACAGAAATATCCTATGTGATCTTTCACTGCGGATTCCTCTCCTCCGAAAGGAGATTAAACCTGATTTTAGCGTGTGCATTCTTTTTTCATACACAAATACAATACTACATACAGTAATCGCCGTACAAAAAACCATAGGTCGATGACAGACACAATTAAAGCTTGCGAACAAACCAATATAGCTAAAAATAGGTTATACTAGATATTAATAACCTTTTTTGTACAATACAGGTTATGAGTTTAGTTGGAGGAATAATTGTTTTAATAATAGGAATCGTATTGTACGCGGTAGCTGGAATGTTACCACCAGTAGCCACAAAAATTGCTAAGATTCTAGGAATCGTTTTGGTGATTATAGGTGTAATCATGATTGTGCTTGCGGCTGTAGGAGTTGCATTTGGTTTGGCTTTACCTTTATGAGCCTTCTTAATTGGATTCAAACCAGATGTAATTCAATTTTCTTTTCAAATCAAATTCTATAGCATGATAACTAATATTTTATAACCTCTCACATAGTCCGTCTCTACCTCGTTCATTGATTATATGCTAGAAAGATGATTGATCCCTTGTCAAATATTGCTACGATCTGCTCATATAGAACCAAAGATCTATAACACCAAAAACCTATCGTTTCTTAGGACCGAAAACATGTATATATCTAACAATGATATTTATGACGGCATAGGATAATATGGAAGCAATTATAGAAGAGATGGTTGCTGATTCTACTGCTGAATATCCTAATTTTAGGAGCTGAATTATGAGAATGAATCTCGTTATGTTATTTACAATATCAAAAACAGAACTAGCAAATAGCATTCTGATCAAAATTTGTTTCAATTTTTGAAAATTTAATTTTCCAGTCAATCTCTTTGTATATCTTTGTTTGTTGTCCAGATGAAAAAGAATAGCGAAAATCGTCTTGTAAGTAAGATAACCAGTTATTACTGTCAATGCCGAGTTTAGCACAAAATCGACGGAATATTCCGCAGCATAGTGTGCAGCGACTAAACTAAGAAGGAACCCGGATATCCCTGAAATTAACAAATTCTTATTTAAGGAAAAAGTATTATAATATTTCAAATAGGTATCTCTAAGATACCTGTTAACCTTATCTACTCTCCATTTCACTTACTATTAAAAATAATTAAAATAATATAATAAGTACATGGAATAATTAAACTATTGAATATACCTTAACCGGACCTTTTTTCAAACCGTAATAGCACAGAAAGCCGTGAGTGGACTTTTCAGAATATTCACCCCGGTACTTACCCTTAGGTTCTGAATATTGAGATCTTGTTATCTGCTCCTATCAGAATCACTTGTTTTGAGCGAGCACCCAAAGCAATCCTTTCACTGCATTGTCTTACGACTTATTGAATAATCGCAATATATTATACATCTTGTGAGTCCCTATCTTGCTGTATGACTGTGGCTAAAGCAAAACCGTTATCCGAATTTCCTTATTTGGATTCAGAATTAAACATGCTCACGATCGGCACAATGCATACTGTTGCGTCTTTAGGTGTTTTAAGAGAAGGTTTTTTACTCCGCTTCATACAGGTGTGTAATATTTCCTCAGAAAACTTATCATGTTAAGCTAGGAAAAATTTCAATCATCCTAAAAAAGAATTAGAAAAATAAATAAAGTTTACACTACTTTAAAGAGAACTAGATGTCCTATCAACTTATTTATAATACATTAGAAAGTGTAACATGACCAAAAATTCAAAAGGTTATAGGGTACAGAAACTAAGGAATTCGATAAAGTTTTACTTACCTCGAAAAGAAGGATATCTTGAGGTTGTAAGAAAGTTATCAAGCGAGTTTGAAGGGATGACTCTAATAGAGTTTGATGGCTACTTTGAAAATAAAATCGAACCTACAAAGTATGTTCGGGTTGAGGTACATAAGAATAAGCTTAACGAAAATGGCTTGATAAAACAGGCATACGATCTTAGAAAAATCTTAAAGCAAAAGAGTATTGCAATAGAGATAAACAATGAAATGATTTTGGTGGAAGCCGATAGCTAATGATTTTCTTTAATAATCCAGCCTTTTGAGGATCTATTTGAATCTGATTTGATCGTTATTTATTTAATAAGCAAATTCCGTTTTCTGTTTATATTCCCTTATTCTGTATAATCAAAATTTCAGAATGATATTAATTTTACCCTCTCTATACTAAATTATTACCTCGGCAGTAGATTAAATCT
>JAKDMR010000261.1 GCA_030452275.1 Candidatus Nitrosocosmicus sp.
CTACGAAAGTTGAAGTACTAATTATCTGGATTATGTCATTATTATTAGCAAAAGGAACGCCTGGATAACTGATCGTTGATGTAGACATAGAGAGGAAATATACCGTCAAAATTACAATGATTGAAAATAATTATAATGCTTTAGAAACAATATGCAATAGGCTGATATCGATTTATTGAAATTATAAATCTTTTCATTACAATTACAATTAATGGTAAAAGAAAATTTTATTGAATAAATGAAACAAAAACAGTTCATTTAACTTCTGAAGTTAAGAAAATGATATGATGTTCAAGGCAACTTATAGCCAAGACAATAACAATTTTCCTTAAAACCACAAAGATCTATCCATAGAATCTACTTCTCTTGAAAGGTTAGAGGCTGTTCTGAACCGGAGTAGATCAAGTTAATAAAAAATTTATACATCTAGTTCAACACCATTGCACAATGATCTAGGCCTTTGGATTTTTTTTACCTATACCATCCAAACTTTCACCCGTATCCATCAACCTCTTTAATTTTTAACTTAAATATCATAGCAAAGTTTAAAAAATGTTTTTGTAATAAATTTAATGTTATTGGCAATAATTAGAAAAATATATTAATGACTTTTACATAAATTTTAACATGGTAACAATACTACCGCTTCAGGTTAAACTTATGTTGGCTTTAAGAGAACATAGAATGCATCATTTAATATGGCATAGTGTGAGAGATAACTGGGAAAGAATTGACGACTAATCCTTGAGATGGGATAAGAAACATGGGTTGGGAGCCTCCCAGACCTTCAGTTGACAAAAATAGAAATAGGATAGAGAATAGCAAATCTGGCGAAGATTTTTTGTTAATGCACAGACAAATGATCATACATGTTAACACTATGTTGTCACAGATACAGGATCCATTATATCCAAAAGTTGAAGGATGGAACACAATTCCATCTCCGGGTGATATAGACTATCCTGTTCCTGTTTGGAATACTGCGCCCGACATTATTAAGGAGAGGAAAACCGATGCCTATTATGATAATTTTATTGTAGGCTGGGAAAATGACTTTACCCAACCTGAGTTCCTCTCGCAGTTGACCTTGGGACAATTAGGATCTAAATTAGAATACACTATACATAATGCAATGCATTTACGATGGACGTCAGATCCTGTCACGTTTAGACCCTCTGTCTTCCCTACAAATGCTGAAACTATTGATTTAAGGTGGGACGATCCTTCTTATGACTATTTAGCTGATACTTATTCGAGTCATGTAAATCATATCTTCTGGAAGTTGCATGGTTGGATTGATGAAAGGATTGGAGACTGGATGAATGCCCACGAAATTACAGGGACTGTTCCATGGAGTGTCCAATGGGATAAGAATATGATGCCCCAGCATACCATAATTCATGGACCTCACTTAATGGCAAGGATGGGTGAAGTAGCAGAAGAGGAAGTCAATCGGATGGTAAGAGTAGCAAAAATATTGTCAAAAGTAAATATGGTCATACCCTTTTCAGTAATTGATGATGGTATGACCTAACATATCAATTGAGATGGTTAAATAACAAATACGAACCACCAGGTTTTCTCTATTTCGAACCCCTTCAATGTAGTAGATTTCAGAACAATTCGGACTAACGTCGGAACCCGAATCCATGTTCTTTGTGCGTATGATCCCCTATAACAGTCGCAGATTTATGAACTGAGAATGTTTCATAAAGATTCTTCTCTGTGGAATCGGACCAGAGTGGATCTCATCCAAGGTCGAACGTAATCAAACTCTCTTAGCATAACTATAGATGGAAATGATCATTACACAATATTACTAATTTTCCTTAGAGTTACTATAACAACGAAACAAAACGAAGGGATCGGTATTATCTATTCCCAATCTCTGATAGCAAGACATTTCTACTTCCTATTTCAGCAAGATTCTTTGATTATTGATTGGCTTTGTTGGTTGCATTTTTGAAACGACCCACATTTGAAAATGCAATGTCATTCCACATTTTACTGAATGCGATTGCGCTTTCTGTGTAATTTCCAACCAACCTTGAGTACATCTCTGGAATACTCTTAAAGAATTTTTGATTATTCCATAATTGATTCTGGACATTTTGAAAGTAAGGCCTGAATACCGATTGAAATGAATTTATAGCCTTTTTTTGGAATTCCAAATAGTTTTCTGCTATTTCTCTGGTCGTTTGTGCTGTTTGTTCCTGGACATCAGTTATTGCTTGTGTATAATTAGGAATTTGATTCGCTGCTGCATTCGTATCTCTCTCTATACTTTTGCTAGATTCTTGTAAAGCCTTACTGACAGATCGAGCGGATTGTTCTTCATCATAATTGATATTAAATGATTGTTGATTATTGTTATTTGATTGAGAAGTACCTGTAAGATTATTATTCTTATTCTTACCCGGAATAATATCTCCAATTATATCAGGGGATCCTGTTTCGGTTTTATCATTGTTAGACATAGTAATACCATTTGTTTAACATGTTATAAAAGACTAACAGATTCCAAACCATTTATGAATAATTTTACATTTTTTATAATTTATGGAATTATGATATAATTGTAAGACATATTAAACCAAAACTAAGGAAATACATCTGATCAACTTCACGTGAGATTTTGAAATGTCTAAGAATACAAGAACCAATAACCAATCGAATGAAAATGATCAAGGCCCTGAGCCAAAATTTTTCAATAATAATCAAGAGAGGAACATCACTAATATCGAACAAAGCATTCAATCGATATTAGAAAAGGTATCGATAAAAAGGTTAAGGCAATATCTGAATACGTTATCTGATTTCCACACTAGGCATTCAAAATCACCTATTCTGAATGACGCAGGTGATTATATAATGAATGAACTAAGAGGTTTAGGTTACGGGGACACCTCCTTTCATTCTTTTAGAGCGACAATTGATAACGAAATATTTGAACTTAGAAACATAGTCTGTAAGAAAAAGGGGATTGATGAAAAATTGATTATGGTTTGTGCCCATTATGACTGCATTATGAACCGCAAGGAGGATTCATTTAGTCGTGCACCAGGAGCGAATGATAACGGTAGTGGTGTAAGTGCCATAATCGAAATAGCACGAATACTGGCTAATGAGAATCTCAGACATTCTGTCCAATTCGTTTTCTTCTCAGGAGAAGAACAAGGTTTGCTGGGTTCTAAAAGTTACGCTAAATACATCAAGGAGAGTGGCATGGATTTGTATAGACTAATTAATCTAGATATGATTGGCTATCCATTTTTTGCACCAAATACGGTAATTATTGAAAGAGATAACAATACCGATGTAAAACATAACCATGTCAAGAAAAACGATACTGAATCAATTGAATTTGGTGAGATGATGAAAGATATGACCTCTGCCGTTGGTCTGCAATTCCATCTCAATACCATCTATGACAGTGACTATGAATCATTCGAAGCAAAGGGATATGTGGTAATTGGTGCATATGATGGTTCTGCCGATCCGATAAAGAATCCGCACTATCATTCCTCTTCGGACCTACCTGAAAATATTGATTGGGATTATTTGACTTCGGTTACTAAGTTGGTATTGGCAACAGTTCTAAAGATAGATTCTATCAATAGTTACTAATACAACTAGCAACAACAGTTCTATATTTCTATGATAAATAGATGTATTGACGTTGTGGGATTCGAATCTACGTCTTTTGCACGTAGGTTCTAACTATCTTCGATTTTGATTAGATAGCTTTGAGGAGGGAATGAGATTTGAATCCGCATCTTACATTCATGGGTTATATCCTAAAAATATAAAATCAAATCATTCAAATTCAATCTATGATTTCGATAAAGCACACTAAGAGCCTATCCCAAAATTCGATAGGATTATAGCTTCCTATCTCACTTGCTAAA
>JAKDMR010000262.1 GCA_030452275.1 Candidatus Nitrosocosmicus sp.
TCAATTAGAAAACTAGAACAAATTACTAAAATCAATTATGACCCCGCCTCAGTTATGTATCAATGTCAACAATTACTAAGTTCTTCCATCCATAAAATACTGCTTTTAACATACCATTCAAGTTCCATGAATACAACTGTATTCAATGTTTATACCAATTATGAGCGAACATTATCTTAAAAAGCAAGTTCTATATTAGCGTTCTATCCAATTGAAGTCCATCCAATTGAAGTCCGATATTCTAAAGAGATATTCAAATAATCCTATTCTGATCCCCAATAAGAATAACTGGTGGGAATCAGAAGCTGTTTTTAACTGTGCCATATTATATGATGGAAAAAAAATTCACATGCTTTATCGTGCGATTGGAGAATATGAACACTACCTTTCAAGAATAGGATATGCATCCAGTGATGATGGTTTCACCTTTACTAAGAGCGATGGAATAGCGTTTTATCCAACATTAGACTACGAAAGTTACGGTATAGAAGATCCTCGATTATCCCAAATTGACGATCAGATCTATATTACTTATGTTGTATTACCCGATAGTCCAAAAAAAGGTCCAATGGTATCAAGTGCACTAGCAACTACCAGAGATTACTCAAGATTTGATAGACTGGGAATTATTACAAGTGAAGGGACAGATAACAAAGATGTGGTTCTCTTTCCAACCAAATTGCCGTCGAAGAATACAACTAGTAGTAATGAGTTAACCTATTTCTGCTTACACAGGCCAAGTTCTTGGATAGGTGATGCATATGGAGTAGATAAACCTAGTATATGGATAGGAGAGGGAACTACATTGACAAGTTTTGAAACGCATACTTTGCTGATGAAGCCAGAACAAAAGTGGGAAGAATTAAAAATTGGCGCTGGTTCTCCGCCTATTAGAACAAAATATGGATGGTTAGTGATATATCATGGTGTGAGTGTGGACAGGACCTATAGTGCAGGTGCTGCACTGCTAGATTTAGAAGATCCGTATAAAGTAATTTGTAGGAGCAAAGAACCCATTCTAGTACCTACTACACAATATGAGAAATATGGCGATGTAAACAATGTTGTCTTTCCTACAGGTGCTTGTATTATCGATGGAGAACTTTTTGTTTACTATGGTGGTGCGGACAAGGTGTGTTGCGTTGCTACGGTCAAAATAAGTGATCTTGTGGATTATATTTTTCAAAATAGTTAATCTATCTTGGGTCTTAACATTGATGAAATAGTGTAGAGGATTAAGAAAACTGTTTTTATAGCAGGTATAGCAGGATCTAATGAAAAATGATAGACTTACAATTTTACTGACTATTACCATATATTGTTTTCTTGTCATATAAAAAATACATTTTAGAATATCTGCAAATCATTACCTTTTACATTACCTATTAAATGCTACGGTATGAAGTGAAAACAAATTTAGAATAATGTCTTTTAATGTTCTTCTAAGAGATTCGACAAAAATAAAAATGATCTCTTCTTCAATGGACGAATCCATTGAACATGTAACCTCGGTGCAATTCATAATAAAATTATAAAACTATTGAATTTCTATCATGAACTGACATAATGGAGTAGATCGTTTTTGATTCTTTTGTCCTTTCCCAAAACATTGGTATAAAGTGCAGAATGTTGCAATGCAATATTATCCCATGCCAATCCATCATTGAATTCCTCAATTCTTTTAGTATAGTGAGAGTAATTCGCATCTAATTTCTTTATTGCGTTAGCAAATTCATTAGGTCTTCTTCTTACTGCTATTCCCAGTTCTTTATTTGCAAATTCTTTGAAGAAACCTAAATCAGTTGCAATGAAGGGTAATCCGTTAGCAAGAGCATCAAACATTACCCCCGAACCTGATGTTACAGTATAAGGAAGGACGATTATATCGCATGCATGGAATAGAATTGAGAGTTCATTATCTGTTAAGAATCCTCGACTCAGATTGATAATTTTACCATGCTTTGTGTTTTTGCTTTCTACGTGGAAACCTATTTTTTGGCCATTATCTTCGATAGTTGAAGATGGCTTTGTTAAATTGAATAAATTTACAGATTGGTTAATTACCACTATCCAATCATCTGGAATGTCCAAGTCATCCAATATGTCCCAGCCTTTAGTGTGCGTCATGAATCCAAAGAATAGTGCTATTTTACGATTTTGTGGTAAGGAATATACCTCTCTTGCCTCCTCTTTCTTTAAAGGTATATTCAAATTTGATTCTGCTCCATGATATATGACAGAAAAATTATTCATTAATTTTCCATCCTTTGTTCTGCCTTCATTTTCATCTATTAGTTTGGCCAAATAGTTTGAAAAAACAATATTGGCCTGACTCTTTTGCATTTTTTGTTTATTAGATGAGTTAAAAGATCGGTAGTTTATGAACCGTTTCCAATAGTCAGTTATCTGACTAATTAGATTAACCGAAAAAATAGCTATGTTTCTATCAAAAATATTAGGGTGTTTTGATAGCTCCATCCATTGTCGTAGGGGATACGCAGAATGAAATGTCGTTATAATAGGTATTTTACATTCTTTATAGAATTCATCTATGTTAGTACTCAATTCATTTGGATTGATAGCATTCATTTTTAGTCCATAAAGTCCGTGTTCTAATTGGATATGTACAAGATCAGGGGCATACTCCTCAATTACATCTAGAATCACTTTTGAATTATTTTCATTTTTAGGATAAAGGCCGGTATAATCTCCTTTTCCTTTCTCGTTACATAAAACAGAAACTTGAATCCCTAATCTTTTTAATCCATCTGTGAGATTCTTAGTATACCTCCCAACGCCTCCCGGAATAGGCGGGAACTCGGTGGAAACCATCAGAATTTTAAAAGTAAATTTATCATATTGGTCTAATTCATGAGACATTATAGTAGCATATAATATATTACATCTCATACATATAAGGAAATGTAATAACCTACAAATTCATCGATATTTACACATTCTTTGCTGGTATTGACTATATTTGGGTTATCTTACCAAAGCAACTGGACATGTTGCTACTTCTGAAATCCATCTAGAAATACTACCTATACCTTTTCTATCATGTCTTTTCTTCAATGATCCACTACTACCCATTACTATCATACTTGAATTCTCTTCCTTAGATACGGTAAGGATCTCATCTGCAGGCTGACCTACCCGTATCATCGACTTGGCCATTATACCTTCTTGGACTAAACTGTCAACCTCATTTCCAACCATCATCTTAACCCCCTCTCTAATTGTCTTTTCAAAATTGTGCCGTAATTTGTCCAGATCATCCATATTTGAAATAAACTTGGCAATTTCTTTAGGATAGAAGTTTGTATCATCAATAACATACAAGACGATTATCGTAGAAGTAGAACTCTGGTTTGCTGCAATCTCTCTAGCCTTATCTAAGGCTTTTACTGACAAATCAGTTGCATCAAATGGAACCAAAATAGTAGATTTACTGTTATTCATTTACTATTACATAATTTTTTGAATATATAGACATGACCTTTTCACTAAATGATCCTATTTTTCTTGTATCATTGGTAGTAGGTTATAAAGACATATTAAACTCAATATCCGTTAATTTTGTTTTCTTTATGATAATGTTTGACCTATGGTAGATGGAATGCGGGAAACAAGGCCTCACATTTACGAAAATTTTGAGGCCCTGAGTGAAAAAAGAAATAATTGGAAAAAGAAAAGACACGAAACATAACACATTGCCTAAATGCTATGGCAAAATAGATATTAACCGGGAATCGACATTACCCAACAATTTATCAAACATAATTAGAAATTAATCAATATTCATACATTCAAATATTATACCACAAATTGTTCACAAATGATATGAAGTCGACTAAGTTAAGTCTCACATCTTTGGCCAACATCCAATTCTTCTAAGATACTTTCG
>JAKDMR010000263.1 GCA_030452275.1 Candidatus Nitrosocosmicus sp.
TTCTAATATTAATATCATTTATGAATTCCTTATGATGTCGCTGATTTACTCTTGTCTTGTTTCTATTTTTTCAACTCCTTTTCTTTTTTTTAATACATTTGGTATCCACTATAACACTCGGAGTGATAAGGCTGCAAACATCTATCAGAGCTCGTCATTATGCGGCTCACTTATACAGCAGCTTGTTTATCAGCATACCCCATTCAACAAACAAGACCTTCTTCCTTTTATTCAAAAGAGGTCACGCATGATAAAGGGTTTGGGTGATAATAGATAACAATAGGTTACATAAATAGACTTTTACATGTATACAACAAAACAGAATATTTGTTTACATGGCTATTATTTGATAAAAATACACTCATAACACTTTAGTAAATACTCTACGGCGAGATAGTAATCAAGTAGGGGGTTGTCATTATTTTCTGACAGGTTATATGATATTAGTTTTCTATACTTTAGTCCATCTTAAACCATAAATCAAGTAAAATGAATTCAGCCTGAATATTCAAGATTTTGTTTTTAGATCCAATTGTAGTTAGTGTAAAAAAGGTGTGAACCTCAAAGTATATAGATACACCTCTCTGCTACTTATCAAGTCCGAATTATAATAGTATTGACATTCATATGTATTGATATGTAATGTTTGTTGTTGCGGTTGTTTTAATCGTTTTTGTCTTCACTAGCATAATTTTATCACTGGTAAACTAAAAATAAACGTAGCCCCAATTCCATCGCTATTATTAAATGCCCATATTCTACCACCCATCGCTTCCACTAGTTTTTTACTAATGTATAGACCAAGTCCAGTGCCGACAACATCTGAATCTGTTATAAACTTGTCAAACACTTTGGGTAGTAAAACATTAGATATACCTTTACCAGAGTCAGAAATGGCCACATAAACAAATCCATCGTCGTCGTCGTTGCTATCATTATTTTGACCAGATTCATTATCAGCCTTATTTAGTTCATTTTTAATAATATGAGTAGTAGGAGGTTTATGATTTTGATTGTTGCTACTAATAAATTCAGGATTGCCGCGTTGAATCATTATATCTATGCTACCACCACCATCTTTATTAGAAAACTTTATTGCATTATCCAAGAGGTTGGTAAGAACCTGATTCACTCTTGATCTATCAGCATAAACTAGACAAGTATCATTTAGTATATCGTTTATGAAATTTATTTTTATGTTTTTATCCATTAATCTTTGATTTAGTTCGAAAGTAACAATGTCTTTTATATCTTTGACAAGATCAATATTTTCCATTTTCATCATTAGTATATGTTTCTGATTCGACTCTATCCTTGCAACGTCTAATAGGTTACCTATCAAATTATTCAATCTTTCAGCATTTCTAGAAATTCCTTTATGGTGACGGCCTAAGATATCAATAACTTTTTCTAATTCTTCTTTTTTCATCTCTTTTTTATTCTTATCCAAATCTTCAAATAATTCAGAATCTAATTCTGAATATCCTGTTAAAGCCTGAGTTGGAGTTCTAAGTTCGTGTGCTGCTGTGTTAATGAATTCTCTTTCTGTTTCTTCACTTTGTACTAGTTTTTCATTGGTCAATCTCAAGTTTTCAGACGTTTCTGTTTGTTCCCACAGACTTTCAAAAAACGATATGTATGATAACACGGTAGGTTTACTTGATGAAAAAGTAGTCAAGCCAATTGCTTTTTCAAATAATTCTTCGGAGTCATCTCTTAATTCAGTGGCTAAAACATATTTTCTATCTACTATTACGATGGTGGATATCAAATAATCCTGTTTTCGAATCTCTCTACAACTAATATTTTGTTTAACTAGATCCATATTACTTGAACTTTCATTTGAAAAAAATAGTATTTCTTTGATTTTTTCATCTACTGGTGATAAAATTCTAATTCTAATATTTTCGCCACCACTCTTTTGTTTCAGTAAATCCATGACTCCCATGGCAACTTCTCTTCTTATGGCGTTATATGAGGGAAAAAGAATCATGATTTCTTCTCTTGCATTTTGTGCTAGTTCTATGAAAGACTCTTTTGCTTGGATAGCGTTTTCAATAACTTTAGTTTCTTCTAAACCAAAACCTTTTTCAATTTGTCTTATTCGTTCTTGTGCATCTATTCCTTCTTTCCATAGTTGCTCAAAAAGGGATCGAAAATGTTGAACATACGTAGGTTCTGTGCTATGCAAAACGCTTGTAAGCATCTTTCCCTCTACCATTTTTTCAATGGTGCTCTCAAGTTGTATATCAGATATCCCAAAATTTATCATAGGAAGGTTGTTTAGGTGCCGAACGTTAAAACCAATTTCAAGATATTTTTTTACTAAAGCAACTTGTTCCTTATTATCTTCAATATATGTTATCCAGCGCACACCTCCTTTGACTTTTCCCTCTTTATGCCTTTTTACCAGATTCATGTAAATTTCACCTAATGGCTTAAAGTTGTCAATTAATTGCATAGCCCCAATCGAAGTGCAAACAGACACTCCAATTTTTGTTTTCTCAACTAGATTTGTGATTTGGGTAAAAATTTCTTCAGGTGTGTTCAGAATTTTAGTCTCTATTGGTAACAATCCTTCTTCAATTTCTTTTATTCTATATTCTGCAGGTATCGCCTTTTTCCATAAAGTTTCAAATATGAATTTATTTTGTTCTACAATCTCTTTTACGTTGCTATAGATTATTTGAGGTATCGGTTTACCTTCCTGTAATTCCGCAGATCCAAGATATTCTTTATCATCGGATATTGCAAAATTGCCTTTGATACTCTCCAAATGTCTCATCTCAGCACCAAACTTCTCGATTATTTCTTTACAATTTCTAATGTTGTCCGGAGTTATTTCAGTAACTAGTCTTATCTTTATAGATTTGCTTTTATATGCTTCATAAGTCTTTTTGATATCAGGAACATCGATTATTACCGATGCTGCGACTTTGTCTGCAAATATATTGATCTTGTTTTGACAGTTCATTTCAAATTTATCAGTTATCGGTATTGTCTCTTTTCCATGAGCAATTTTTGTTTCTGGAAGTTCCAGGCCTTCTTCTATTTGTTTTATTCTTTTCTCTGCATCTATTGCAGAATTCCAAAGACCTACAAAAACCGATTGGTAATGTTTTATATAGGAAGGTTCTGTGCTGTGTAAAACACTTTGGATCATCTTTCCATTTATCATGTTTTCCATGGTGCTCTGAAACTGTTTCTCAGATACTCCAAAAGTTAAAGAAATATTATTTTCTAGGTGTTTGATGTAAAAACCAAGATCAAGGAATTTTTTTACTAAAGCAACTTGTTCCTTATTATCTTCAATATGTGTTACCCAACATATACCATACTTGACCTTATTTCCTTCCCCTCTATGCCTTTTTATCAGATTTTTGTAACTTTGGAGAAGTGGCTTTGTATTTTCTAATAATTGAAATCCCCCAATAGGTGAACAAATAGACACTCCTTTCTCTGTTTTCTCAACTAGATTTGTGATTTGGGTAAAAATTTCTTCATCTGATTCCAGTATTTTAGTCTCTATTGGTAACAATCCTTCTTCAATTTCTCTAAACCTTTGTTCAGCAGGTATCGCCTTATTCCATAAAGTTTCAAATATATATCGACTTTGTTCAATAGTATCTTTAATGTTACTGTAATGTGTTGATCGAACTAATTTGCCTTTTTCTAGAGAGTTGGTTGAAATAAACTCTTTGTTGTCATCAGATATGAGAAAATTACCTTTGGCTCCATCTAGATGTTTTACATTCATTCCAAAGTTCTCTATTAACTCTTTGCAGTAATCTATATTCTCAATAGTGATATCCGTTATGAAACTAATCTTTACCTTATTGGTTTTTAATTTTGTATAAAGTTTCGTATATAATGGTATGTCAATTATATTAGAGTCCATTTTTATCA
>JAKDMR010000264.1 GCA_030452275.1 Candidatus Nitrosocosmicus sp.
TTCAAGGAAATTCTTTATAGTTAGCAGCTGAAACATTCAGAAATATGAGCGATCTCATTTTAATGGACAAGAGTTTCTATTTCCTAGATCTATCATGACATATGAAACCAAAGGTCAGGTTTTGCCGATAATCAGGATCAAATGATGAATTACTTTAAACAAGCCAACTCTAGAGACTGTAGAATCAATGGATATCCTTTCCATCATGAAAATGAAAGAATGAATCTGTATCCAAGCTTTATTTTCATAGATTTAGATTTATCTTTGTGTTCTTCTTGTAAATATCCAATTAGAAAGTTAGATTATATCTTAAAACAAACATTAAAGAAAATTAAAAAAGAGATTGATGGTCATCCAACTGTCCTTTGGACGGGTAGTGGATATCATATTTATCAACCAATTAAAATTATTACAAAAGATAATGAAAAACAATCTTTAGAGAATTTCAGTGAGTTCAATGAATTCATACCCTTTTTAAGAAATGATTTGACTACCGAGTTTATTCGATTCGCATCTAAATATTTTACTAATAATAAGGGGGATCCAAAACACAATCCTTCCATATACTCATGTTTAATCCGCATACCCGAATCTATCAATTCAAAGTATAACGAAAAGGTTAAGATAATTCAAGAATGGGACGGTATTGAAGTAATCGCGACCGCATTAGTCTTACCTTTCATGGATCATTTAATACAACTGAAAATAGAAGTAGAAGAAGTTAAGAAAAGAGAAGTTAAATCTAGTTTTCTTAAAGACAATAAAAAAATATTATGGATAGAGAAGCTACTTGATACTCCAATTGAAGACCATAGATACTTTTGTTTATGGCATATCTTAATACCTTATCTTAAGAATATCAAACGTCTTTCAGAAAACGAAGTATTTTCTATACTAGTTGAATGGTTGGATAGGTGTGATAGATTAAACAAGGTTAAATGGAGATATCCTCAAAGAATTAAGGAACAATTGAGAAAGGGTAAAGGTTATCTGCCAATCAGCTTAGAGAATTTAATGAAGGAGAACTATGAACTCTATAAGTTATTACAAGATTAACCTACCGTCGCTTATAAAACCTTCACAGCCTTCACGGCTTTCACTTAGTCTGTGAAAGGACTTGGTGTTTATACATTAAGTTGATGTTGTGTAGGAAACATGGTGCTATAATTTCAAATCAATAATATTGAAATGGGGTATCGGATGCAATTCTTTATCTCGGATAAATAAGGAGTAGAAGATAAAGAATGAAGCTGATGTAGTAAACGCGCGCGTTTACAATGATCGTCATGTATAGGAAAACTCCTTTAGGTTACCAAATACATCTAATTTAGTTAGAAGCAATAATTATTGATTATTAGCAAAAATTAGGAAGTATGGAAATTTATTTAAGATGGTGTGATTTCTGAATTAAAATATTAAGTTCACACTGAAGGATATTTGCTTAAATATCCCTCAATTAACTTTCATAAATGGGTCATAAGGCATACTTGAATGTTGGGGATTACTTTTTTGCATATGTCAAATATGTAGTTCCATTATCATGGACGTTAATTTTTGATCGAATTGATACAGTGTGCATTACTTCTGTGGCAAATGCCAAAGAAAAATTAAATGAATCCAATGTAAAGATAGAGGATGTAGAGTTCCTCTTAGGTTCGATCTTTGGAAACGATAAATTGGCCGAAAATAGAAAAAACACTTTGGATCAAATACAATATGAATATGGTGAGTTAGAACGATATTTCAAATATCAGGATACTGAAGAAAATGAGATAGAAAAGGAAGATATTCGAGAGGAGGAGCATCCCATTCTGCATATCGATTCTTTTCTTAACGGGCTTGGACCTCAACTTGATGAATATTTTGCTGGGTCTACCAATGAGTTCTTAGATCCAAAACATGAACAAAAAGCTATAGCATATTCTCAGCTTCGTGTAGAAACAATTGAACGAATGAAAGAACTAGTTCAAAAATTTATCGAAGCTACTAAATCAATAGAAGGTAGGGAGGATGCTGAAAATACTAAATCAATAGAAGATAAGGAAGAAACTAATGAATCGGATGACCAGAATGAAGAAGAAGACGAATACTATTATTCAACTGGAGACTTAGAAGTGCCTTATGGTATTCCTGAAATCTCTGCTTTGTATCAATTGTTGTTAGCTCTAGAGTTTTCAGATGATAACGAAAAAATTATTCTGGATATGCGAAATTTATATGATTACTTTCAATCAAACCAGGAAGAAGACGATGAAGGCGAATCAATTATCCCTGAATATACCAGTTTAGGTAAGGAATCTTTTATCGATAAGTATAGTATTATGCAATATCTTTACTCTAGATTTATCATAGATAGAGATGAGGTGAAGGAGAATCTAAAATATATTAAGAAGCTTTCTGAAAATGAACTAATTGAAAAAGTCCTAGTTCCTTTATTTAAAAAAATGGGATACTATAATGTAAAGGCTGTGCCGCATGGCCCAGAAGAGAAAGGAATTGATATTGGACCTTTTTTTGAAAATAAATTTACTCAGCTCTTCTATTACGGTATACAAGCTAAAGTAGTAAAAATTCATACCAATTCACGAAAAGAAGATGGTAATGCAGAGTTGATCCTTACTCAATTGAGAACCGCCATGAGTCATGAATTTGAAGTAGACTCAGACAATAAAATAAAATTATCTGATGTTTTTTTGATAACGTCTAAAGAGATAACCAATTCAGCAAGAGGATACATCAATAAAAATTTACCACATGTCGTGATAATAATGGACGGGAACAGTATTGCAGAATTGACAATAAAAAATAATTTGAAGTTTTTTTAACCTATATTCTTGAAAATTACGATATATTGATAATGCATGATCTGACTGAAGATGATATGAAAGGAGATGAACATGAAATACAAAAGCTTAGATAGCGCTCGTAAGACTTTGTTTAGATTCTCTCTATGATTAGAATATTGAATAGGTTGTATGGATCTACTACTACTGGTATTCCCTTTTTGAACGATCAATTTATGATAATGGTTTCAATTTGTCAAAAACAATATGTGACTTGGACATGAAATTTCTTTGCTCAAAACGTATCTTAAGAAATAAAGTCACTGAAATGATAAATTTAAGACGTAATAATTTCCGTGACAGATAAGTAGACAAAAGGTTGAAACATAATTCGGTTGGTTGAAAAGCAATTGGTGTATCATCTCTGTGCGGCTAGCCGCACAGAGATGATATCAAGTCTAGAGATCGAATGAAGAAAAATTTTGAACTCAACGTTCGCTAAATAACCATCATACTTTCAGAATCTTCACCACCCTCACTGCTTTCGCCTCGTTCAGAGATTATTTTCATTACTCACTCGATAACGAATAATTAGTTTGGTTGGAATTAATATTAGAAGAAAGGTGTATTGTATACCTTAATAATATCTGTAAGACGGACGTCTACGTGAGAATGCAACATGAGGGTGACCATGACACCAAAACAATTGACTCTTTGCTTGACATGATTTACAAATAATTGTTTGTAACAAGTTATGACTTGCTCTCGTGCTTTGTTCGTTACATGGATGCGAGTATGCATATTTTAGACCACTTTCTGGTGGGAATAATTCATAGTTATCACCACAATGAATACAAGAAAATTTATGAGGGGGAGATTGACTATTACTCATTCGATCCTGTTTATTAGCATCCGGATTGCTATATGTATTTCTGGAATCTGCACTATATGAAAATTTTTGATGGAAAATACTCGTTCAGTATTTTAAATCACTTAATTTACTAGCATGATTCTATAACAAATAGCATGCAAAGTATTTCAGAGAGTTTGAAACGCGAACTAAATAAGTATGAGTATTTTAAAGTAACAGAATGGATCGATATAGAGGATAATTTTGGTATA